>DASTKA010000657.1:0-7489 GCA_035716165.1 Mycobacterium sp.
CTGCTGCAGTTCACGTCGGGAACCACCGGGCCACCAAAGCCGGTGCCGCTGCGTCATGCGACCGTGCTCGACCTGATCGACCGGCTCTTGGCCAAGCTCCGCGGCACAAAACCGGCGACGGCCCAAGCGAACCGGACACCGATGCCGAACCTCGTTCCGCTCTCGCTGTCCTTGTGGGCCGGCATCTACCAGGTGCTGTTCGCCTTTCGGGCGGGCTCGGGGGGGGTGCTGATGGACAAGTTCTCACCCGCCGAGTTCGCCGCACTGGTCAAGCGGCACCGGTTGCGCTCCACGGTTTTGCCCCCCGCGGCCTTGACGATGGTCCTGCACGACGAGTCGGTCACCGACCTGGCGCCGCTGAAGATCGTGCGATCGATCACCGCTCCCCTTTCCCCCGTGCAGGCCGGTCGATTCCGGGACAAGTTCGGCGTGATCGTGCTCAACTCCTACGGCCAAACCGAACTCGGTGGCGAAGTCGTCGGATGGTCGGCCGCCGACGCGCGGGAATGGGGCGAGACCAAGCTCGGCTCGGTCGGACGCCCGCTGCCCGGCATTGATGTCACGATCGCCGACGACGAGGTGATGGTCCGCACGCCGACGACGGCGGCTCGCAAGATCGACCCGGCCTTCCTCGACAGGCTCACCGATGACGGCTGGTTTCACACCGGCGACCTCGGCTGGTTCGACGACGACGGGTTCCTGTGGCTGGACGGCCGAGTGTCGGACATGATCAACCGCGGTGGGCTGAAGGTCTTCCCGGGCACCGTGGAGGACGTACTGCTGGCCGCCGAGGGTGTACGCGAAGCGGCCGTGGTGGGGGTTCCCGATGAGCGCCTCGGCGAGGTGCCCTGGGCGTTCGTCGCCTGTCACGCCCGCGAACTGTCCGAAGACGACCTACTCGCCTGGTGCCGCGAGCGCCTTACGCCCTACCGCGTACCCGTGCGGGTCGTGTTCGTTGATGAGCTGCCGCGCAACGATGTCGGCAAAGTCGTGAAACGCGAGCTGGCCGCCATGGCCAGCGCCTGATATCTGGCCAACCGCGGGCCATGGGCACCGATGTTGGAAACGTCTACTCTCATTTCCGAGAGTGATGTTACCCTAAAGCGTAAACCTGCATTTTTGCTAAGCCCTGGAGGTCGGATCGTGTGGCAAGAACTAGTCCGGATGGCCGTGACCTGGGCGGCGATGTGCGGCCTGGTCGCGTTCTTCTACTGGATGCTGGGCAACATCGGCACGTTCTGAGGAACTCGCGCCGCCATTTGTCCTGAACCGCAATGCTTTCAGCAACATCAAGTTAGGAGATCGCATGCACGACCAAGACCGCCGGCGCAAGCGGGGACTCATCGCATTTCAGGTCTTTGTTTACGGAATGTTGATCGCGATGTTTGCAATTCAGCTGCAGATGTATCTCACCAGGCACTGGTAGCGACGTGTCCTTTCCGACCACGGCAGCCGCTGGCGGCCCGCTCAGCATGGGCGAACACGAACAGCAAAGCCGAGCAATACAGCGGCGCGCCGACCGATGGCTCATTGCCGGAACGGGCCTGATGGGCACGCTCGTGCTCGGCATCGTCGGGCTCCCCATCTTCTGTCGCGGCCTTTACCTGCTGAGGAAGGCCCAACGCGGGGGTCTGTCCGTACGTCCGACGATGGTCACCCTGATCGGCTTCGTGATCATCCTGGATGCTGCGCTCAACAGCATCGGTTGGGCGTTGGACCTGTTCGCCAACCATGCCCTGATCACCCGCACCGTGTTCACCGCGTGGGGCAACCTGATCGACGCCGGTTACTTCTGGCATTACAACGAGCTATGGATCGGCGGTGCCGGCGCACCGGGAGAGAAGGCGTGGGTCATGGTCTGCGTTCTCATCGCATTCCCCATGCGCATTGCCGCCGCGATCGCCTTCCTCCAGATGAAGCGATGGGGTCATCAATGGCTGATCGTGACATGCTGGTTCGGGATCATCGTGTGGATGGGCTACATCTTCAACATGACGATGTACGCCGATGTCCGCTATACCGCAGTAGGTTTCCCGGTGATCGGGTGGTGGGCGTTCAACATCTTCTACATCACGCCGTTCCTCGCAATTCCGTACCTGCACAGCGTCAATCGGGAAATCTTCTCCGACTAGCCGAGCCGAGAAAGGGCTATCGTGTCTGACTCCACTATCCAGACTGAGGATTCGGCCGATTCGCTGCCGATCGGCACCACTTCGACGTGGGCGCGAATGCATAAATGGCTCAAGCGGGCGCTGTATATCTGCCTCTTCGGGTTGGTCATCGAGGGATCACTGACGGTCCCGGTGATGGCTGTCTGGTACGGCTGGCCAACGCTGTCACTCACCGAAATTTGCAGCGAACTGATGAAGGTGCGCTTTTCCAATGATGCGCTAGAGTGCCAGCAGCCCTATCCGCTCGGCGGGCCGCCATTCGGCGGTGCACCGGAGGCAGCCGGTCAGCGAACGGCGAAGGACGACTGGGGTATTCAGCCCAAGCCGCGTTATGAGCGTATCGGCTTCAGAGAGTTGGTCAGGATTCATCAAGAACGCATCGCACGCCAATCGGCGGACCTCGCGACGCCGAGTCATTGAGGCCGACAGCACCCGCCGCCGATGAGTGCCGCAGTCCTGGGGTCCCACGACGTTGTCTCGGACGCCGTCGCCAACAGCCTCGGTTCTGCTGTTCACCAGCTCGACGCGTCGCTACCCCCCGGCCTGGACGGTGTCGTCATCGTCGCAGCCAGCGGTGCACGACCGACACCTCTGACGTCCCTTGACGAATTCGAGTGGCGTCGACTCACAGAACAGCCGATGCGACAAACCCTGACGGCTCTCCAACGCTCGCACGCGTCGATGTGCGCCCCAGGCGGCCGGATCGTCCTTATCGTGCCGACCATCGGAATGAGCGGAGCGGTAGATCTCGTGCCGTACACCACGGCGATCGAGGGCATTCGAGCGATGGCCAAGTCCGCAGCCCGCCAGTGGGCCCCGCAGATCGTCGTGAACATGATCGCGGTTCCCGCGCACTTGTTCGCGCCGATGCTGAGCGGTACCACGTCTCACCTGACAGCCCCCGCGGTCAGCGACGAGCACGCGCTCATCGAGACGGTCGTCGAGACAACGAGATTCCTGCTGAGCGATGCGGTCACCCATCTCGTCGGCGCGACGATCGTCGCCGACGGCGGCTCGGTGATGTCGCCGTGAGCCTCGACGGGTTGACCGCGCTTGTCACGGGTGCGGGCGGCGGAGTCGGTAGGGGTATCGCGCTCGCGGCAGCCGCCGACGGAGCCCACGTCGTTGTTGCCACACGGTCCGAGACCGGACAGGCAGTGGTAGACGAGATCACCGCTCGAGGGCAGTTGGCGACCTGGGTTCGCTGCGATGTCACCCTGTCAGACTCCGTCGCTGATGCCGTCGCGCAGGCGATTCACTCGACCGGACGGCTTGATGCGGTTGTGCACAATGCGACGAGCAACTCATCGAGCCAGCCGCACGAGCTTGTTCAGGTCGACCATGGCCTCTGGGACGACCACTATTCGGTGTCGGTCGGCGGGGCGTTTCATTGCGCGTCGGCAGCATTCGAGTCTCTGCGCGCCCGCGGAGGTTCGCTGGTGGTCATGACGTCGCCGGCGGGTATGGAGGGCAGCGCGACGCTGCCGCTATACGCCACGATGAAAGGCGCGCTGCGTGGCTTCGCCAAGAGCCTGGCGCGCGAGTGGGCCTCGCACGGCATCACCGTGAACGCAGTCTCGCCGCTTGCGTATTCGCCTGCAATGACCGCCGCTATCGACGCCGAACCAGCGATGGAGGAGAGGTTGTCCCGCAGAATCCCGCTGGGACGCATCGGCGACCCGGAGCACGATACCGGGTCGGCCGTGGCATTCCTGATTGGCCCCGACGCCCGCTACATCACCGGCCAGACGCTGGGCGTCGACGGCGGACATTTCATGAACCTTTAGGCCCGGTAGCGGCCGTATACAGCCGTTTGCTATCTTGAGAATCAACATTCTCAGGCATGTTGGAGGCGCTGGTGACCGACGGAAAAGCATTCGAGGTCTGGGATGCCGACAACCACATGTACGAGACCATCGATGCCTACACGCGCTACCTGCCCGAAAAATATTCCGAGGCGCTGAAGTTCGTCGACGTGAACGGCCGCAAAAAGCTGCAGATCCTCGGCGTGGTCACCGAGTGCATCCCGAACCCGACCTACGAGGTGATCCCGACGCCGGGCGCGTGGGCCGACTACTACCGCGGCATCAATCCCGAGGGCAAGTCCCTGCGTGAGCTGGCCGAGCCCGTCCGCTGCCCCGACGCGTTCCGTCGTCCGGACTTGCGGCTGGAGCTAATGGACTCCCAAGGTGTCGACGGCGCGGTGATGTTCCCGACCACGGCGGGCATGCTCGAGGAACGGACCAAGTCCGACACCGAACTGACCCACGCGGTGACGCATGCCTTCAACCGCTGGCTGCTCGACGACTGGACGTTCAACTACCAGAACCGCATCTTCCCCGTGCCCGCGATCTCGCTCAACGATCCGGCCGAAGGGGTCAAGGAACTCGAGTGGTGCCTGGAGAAGGGAGCCAGGACCGTGCTGATCCGGCCGGCCCCGGTACCGCGCGCAGATGGCACATCCCGCTCGCCCGCGCTGCCCGAGTTCGACGACTTCTGGCGGCTCGTCGAGTCGTCGGGCATCTCGGTGCAGATGCACAATTCGGACTCCGGCTACGACCGTTACGTCGACGACTGGGAAGGCGGCGACGAGTTCCAGGGATTCCAGCTCACCAAGCTGCGCGGGTTCATCTACGAAGAGAGTCGCCACATCTTCGACACACTCGCGGCGTTCATCGCTCATGGCGTGTTCGAGCGCTTCCCCGGCCTGCGCATCGGTGTGGTCGAGAACGGCGGATCGTGGGCCCAGCGGTTGATGGAGGTGTTCGATCGGGTTTACCGCAAGAAGCCCAAGGACTTCAGCGAACACCCCTGCGACGTCTTCCGTAGGCACGTGTGGGTCAACCCATTCCATGAAGAGGACATGTCACACCTCATCGACGTGCTCGGCGCTGACCGGGTGATGTTCGGTTCGGACTTTCCGCATCCGGAGGGACTCGCCCACCCAGCGGATTTCGTCAAGGAACTCGCGAACCTTCCCGCCGACACCACAGCGCAGGTGATGGGCGGCAATTTGAAGCAGCTCATCGGCATTTAGAAAGAGGCGGTGGCCCACTCCACATCTTCTTCGTGCGTCGTCAGCTTTGTACGCCGCCCTCTCGCAAGAAATTGATGGTGTATTCCTGGCTCGTTAGCCCACGCGGATCGAGCCCGATGAGTGACAGCAACTGTTCCCACTTATCAGGGTCGACGAACCAGTCCCAACGCGTGACCTTGCCATCCTCGTTGACCCAGATGTAGTCCCACTCCCGCAGTTCCAACACCGTGCCGTCGAGAAGTGTCCCCGCGTAGGCGTCGCACGACGAGAAGCCCCACTCTCCGGCAACACATTCGAACGGACTGACGAGGCGATAGTCCGGCATGTGCTTCCACCACATTCGCCATTCCGCGGTGAGGATGTCGCCGTCGGGCGCGTACTTGGCCATGGCCGCCGCCACCTCGTCGGAGAACATCTCGGCTGCCGACTGGGGGGCACCGTCGTTGAAATGGGGGCTCATCATCACGTAATCGGTTGCGAAGATGAACTTCTCACCAAAGTTCACGTGGCGGCCGCGGTCGATGGGTTTCGCATAACCCTCCCATTTCTGGAAGGCAATCTCTTCGTTCAATGCCACGCGATCGCTGCTCATGTCTTCCTTTCCACTAGCCCAGCTCGGCGAATGTCTTCAAGTACGGCCACGCGATCGCGGGGGGTATTCCTCCGCACAGCGGATTGATGTTGAACACCTCGCCTCCGGCAAGGCGCTTTCGTGCTTCGTCGACTGACAGGATCACGTGAGACGTTGATTCGCGCCGCAACTCATCGACAGTCTTGGCTGTGGTGATATTCGCCGATACGGTATTGGCGGGATTCCATTCCGAGTAGGCCATCGCATCATGCAGCAGGTACTTGCCGATCTCGTCCCACGCCGCGTCAACATCATCGGCGACAAAGCAATTGGTAGCCGCGTCCTTCTCGGGTATCAGCATGAAGCCCGGTTCGAAACCATTCTCCCGGCAAGCACTTTCGTAGGCCTCCTGCATTCCGGGAACACCCCCATTGGCCAGCAGGCCAAGACCGTTGCGGCCTGCGCGACGCGCGGCAGCAAGGCTGGCACCGCCCCAACTCATCATGGGACCTTCGGGGGTTCTGGGCTGCGGGGTCACCTTCATCCGCCGGCCGGCATGAATGACCTCTTCTCCCGCGAGTAGGCGCCGAAGCAGCCCGAGTTTCTCATCTGCCAGGCGCCCGCGATCAGATAGGGACAACCCGAAGTGATCGTATTCCTCCCGGCGGTAACCGATCCCAAACACATAGGTCGCCCGCCCGGCACTGATGTGATCCAGGACTGACATGTCCTCTGCCAGGCGCGCAACGTCGTAGAACGGAAGGAGGATCACCAAGTTCAGCATCAACTGCTCGGTACGCGCAGCGATCGCCGCACCGAGCAGCAGTGGCGACGGGAGGTAGCCGTCGTCAGCGCAGTGATGCTCGCACAGGACAGCGGCAATGCACCCTCGGGTCTCCGCCCACGCGGCCATGTCGCTCGCGGCCGCGTACAACTCGGTCGGCGGTGCACCTATCGACGGCGCGCGCATGTCGAAGCGAAGGGTGAACATCGCGATGCCTAGCCTCCCTTGCGTTCGTCGGTACCCATGACTTCGGTGGACATGTGCATGATCAGTCGGACAACCTCGTTGCGTGACATGGACTTGAAGAGCTCAAAGGCCATCCGGACGTCATCGCCGGTGGCGATCGTCGGTCCGTTACCGAGGTTGGCGAACGCCTCTTCGACCACGCTCGCGGCGGGGACCGCACCCTCGGGAACCTCATCGAGAGACGCGAGGCGCCCGCGCTCGAATTCCAACTTTCGCAACGCCGGTGTGTCTGTCATGCCTAGGACCAGCCCAAGCACTTCCACACCTTTGTCATGCAACTCAACCCACAAGCCCTCGGTGAACACCATGTCAAAGGCCTTGGTCCCACCGTAAGCCACCATGTTTCGGCCGCCAGCCAACGCGGCCCCCGACGTGAAGTTCACGATGCCACCTCTCTTCCGCTCGACCATGGGCCCGGCGAAATGGTGACATAATCGCATCAATACCAAGCAGTTTCGTTGCAACAGGTCTTCCGCTGCCGACACCGGATTGGCAAGGAAGGGTTGATAATTCGGATCACCGCCGGCGCAGTACACGAGCATGCCGATCTCGAGGTCATCGGTCGCCTCGATGATTCGTTGCGAAGCGTCGGGGTCGGTGAGGTCGATGGCAAATGTCCGCGTCTCGGCACTGGTGTGCTCGCGGATTCCCTTGGCCACCCCGTCGAGCACATGTTGTCG
>DASTKA010000658.1:0-2087 GCA_035716165.1 Mycobacterium sp.
GGCACCGCCGAGGCGCTGGGCATCACGATGAACCCTGACCTGCCGATTCACGACATGGTGACGGTCAAGCCGGCCGCAGGCTGAGGGGGCGGCGGCGTTGACAACCGCCGCGGCCATCGATAACACTCGTCCAAACCGATACCCTGGGTACCGGGTATCTGCGTCAGCCGTGGCCGCCGCCAAGAGACGCCGGCTAACGCCGACCCGAGACAGGCCTGGATAGAAAGACCGATCGACCGTGACCGACGTCGTGACACAAACCGAGACAGTCCCAGAGACCAACGCCCAGAAACCCGTGCACACGCGCGCCGTCATCATCGGGACCGGGTTCTCCGGTCTGGGGATGGCGATCGCGCTGCAGAAGCAGGGCATCGGCTTCGTCATTCTGGAGAAGGCCGGCGACATCGGCGGCACCTGGCGAGACAACAGCTACCCCGGTTGCGCCTGCGACATCCCGTCGCACCTGTACTCGTTCTCGTTCGAGCCCAAGCCCGACTGGAAGAACCCGTTCTCCTTCCAGCCCGAGATCTGGGACTACCTCAAAGGGGTCACCGAGAAGTACGGGCTGCGCCGCTACATCGAATTCGACTCGCTGGTGGATCGTGCCCACTGGGACGACGACGAGAACCGCTGGCACGTGTTCACGGCCGACGGGCGCGAATATGTCGCGCAGTTCCTGATCTCGGGCGCAGGCGCGCTGCACATCCCGTCCATGCCCGACATCGAGGGACGCGACGAATTCGCCGGCGCCGCTTTCCATTCCGCGGAGTGGGACCACAGCGTCGACCTGACCGGCAAGCGGGTGGCGGTGATCGGGACCGGCGCGAGCGCGATCCAGATCGTTCCCGAGATCGTCGGGCAGGTCGCCGAACTTCAGCTCTACCAACGCACTCCGCCGTGGGTGGTGCCGCGCTCGAACCCCGAGATCCCGCCGGCGGTGCGCCGGGCCATGGAGAACGTGCCCGGCCTGCGCGCCCTGGTCCGCCTCGCGATCTACTGGGGGCAGGAAGCCCTGGCCTTCGGCATGACCAAGCGGCCGAACCTGCTCAAGTTCATCGAGTCCTACTGCAAATACAACATTCGCCGGGCGGTCAAGGACAAGGAATTGCGGCGCAAGCTGATCCCGAACTATCGCATCGGGTGCAAGCGAATCCTGAACTCCTCCACCTATTACGGCGCGGTCGCCGACCCCAAGACCGAATTGGTCACCGACCACATCGCGCGAATCACCGCCGACGGCATCGACACCGTCGACGGAACCCACCGCCAGGCCGACGTGATCGTGTATGCCACCGGCTTCCACGTCACCGACTCCTACACCTACGTCCAGATCAAGGGGCTACACGGCGAGGACCTGGTGGACCGGTGGAACCGCGAGGGCATCGGCGCCCACCGCGGCATCACCGTCGCCGACGTGCCCAACCTGTTCTTCCTGCTGGGACCCAACACGGGGCTGGGACACAACTCCGTGGTGTTCATGATCGAATCCCAGATCCGTTACGTCGCAGACGCGATCGCGACCTGCGACAAGATGGGCGCACAGGCGCTGGCGCCGACCCGGGCCGCCCAGGACAAGTTCAACGACGAGCTGCAGCGCAGGCTGGGCCCGTCGGTGTGGAACAGCGGCGGCTGCAGCAGCTGGTATCTGGACGAGCACGGCAAGAACACCGTGCTCTGGGGCGGCTACACCTGGGAGTACTGGCGGGCGACGCGCTCGGTCAAGCCGGACGAATACCAGTTCTACGGCGTGGGCAGGCACGCGGCCGTCTCCTGACGGCGAATGCACGTATCATGCTGAGCGCCTGAGCAATTCGGCAAAGGCGCGCGCGGCCGCGTTGACACCCGCATCGTCGTCGGTGCCCACCAGGTCAAGCAGCAGGCCGCGCGTCACGGCCAATTCGAGGCGCGCCAAGGCGGGGTCCACTGGAGCCTCGGCCGAGGTCGTCAGGGCGTCGACCTCGGCCAGCCATCCCGTGACGGCTCCGGGAACCATTCGGGCGAAAGGCTTTTCGCCCTGGGCGGCGCGTGCGTAGCACTCGAAGAACAAGCGCTCGGATGCGCGGAGCTCGGGCCGACGGAGGTCGGCC
>DASTKA010000659.1:0-3735 GCA_035716165.1 Mycobacterium sp.
GACCGGCCCTGCCCTACGGACCGGCCGCAGCTGATTCGGTGATCTCGATGCGCTCGGCCTGGCTCCCGGCTGGATCTTTCTTGTCCCGGGCCGGTCGCGACCACACAGCGAGGTGGTCACGACGCTTTCCCTTCTAATTCCTTGAGCTTCATTGTGAGATTCCTGTGACCGGCGCCTCGGCGACCGGCTACTGGCGGAAACATGAGTCGACCACGCTAAGGTTCCACCTCGCCGTTCGCCGGGGGTGAACGATCAATCACAGCCCCTCCTGTGAGTTGTGAGATCCTCGTCATAGGACCGTCACATTGCGCGAAAAGAACGTAATTTCTGGCCGTTACTCTCAAAGCCATGTCTGCAGACGGGATTTCGCGCGCCATTTGTGCGCCTCGTCACATCATCGTAGTCGGACATGGCATGGTGGGGCACCGGTTCGTCGAGGCGCTGCGCGCCCGTGACACCGAAGGACTGTGGCGCATCACGGTTTTCGCCGAGGAAACCGACGCGGCCTACGACCGCGTGGGGCTGACTTCCTACACCGAAAGCTGGGATCGCAAGCTACTGGCATTGCCCGGCAACGACTATGCGGGTGACGAGCAGGTCCGGCTGGTACTGAACCAGCGCGTTATCGAAATAGACCGCGCGGCAAAGGCGGTGGTCACCGCCGACGGTGGACGACACGGCTACGACACGTTGGTCCTGGCGACCGGGTCGTACGCCTTCGTGCCGCCGGTGCCCGGTCACGATCTGCCCGCCTGTCACGTGTACCGCACACTCGACGATCTCGATGCCATCCGCGCCGACGCCCAGCGCACGGTCGAAACCTCGCACGCCGCCGCGGGCGTTGTCATCGGCGGCGGCCTGCTCGGGTTGGAAGCCGCTAATGCGCTGCGCCAGTTCGGCTTGCAGACCCACGTCGTCGAGATGATGCCGCGGCTGATGGCCCAGCAGATCGACGAGGCCGGCGGTGGGCTGCTGGCCAGGATGGTCGGCGAGCTCGGCATCTCGGTGCACGTCGGCACCGGAACCGAATCGATCGAGGCGGTCGACCATTCGGACGGCACCACCTCGGTGCGGGTGAGCCTCACCGACGGACACGTCATCGACGCCGGTCTGGTGATCTTCGCGGCCGGCGTCCGGCCGCGCGACGAGCTGGCCACCGCCGCAGGGCTGGAGCGCGCCGAGCGCGGCGGGGTGCTCACCGACGTGGCCTGCCAGACAAGCGATCCCGACATCTACGCGATCGGCGAGGTCGCCGCGATCGGTGGCCGGTGCTACGGACTGGTGGGGCCGGGTTACACCTCCGCCGAGGTGGTGGCCGACCGGCTGCTGGACGGCGTCGCCGAGTTCGGTGAGGCCGACCTGTCCACGAAGCTCAAACTGCTGGGCGTCGACGTGGCCAGCTTCGGTGACGCGATGGGCGCGACCGAGAACTGCCTCGAGGTCGCGATCAACGATGCGGTCAACCGAACGTACGCCAAGCTCGTGCTTTCCGACGACGCCAAGACGCTGCTCGGCGGTGTGCTGGTCGGCGACGCCTCGTCCTACGGCGTGCTGCGGCCTATGGTCGGCAGCGAGCTGCCCGGCGACCCGCTCGCGCTGATCGCGCCGGCCTCTTCAGGCGGTAGTACGGCCTTAGGTGTTGGGGCGCTGCCGGATTCGGCGCAGATCTGCTCGTGTAACAACGTCACCAAGGGCGATCTGAAGTGCGCGATCGCCGACGGCTGCGCGGACGTTCCCGCCCTCAAAGTGTGCACCTCGGCGGGAACCTCATGTGGGTCGTGCGTCCCGCTGCTCAAGCAGCTGCTGGAGGCCGAGGGCGTGGAGCAGTCCAAGGCCCTGTGCGAGCACTTCAGCCAGTCGCGTGCGGAGCTTTTCGAGATCATCTCCGCCACCGAGATCCGGACCTTCTCCGGTCTGCTCGAGCGCTTCGGCCGCGGAAAGGGTTGCGACATCTGCAAACCCGTGGTCGCCTCCATCCTGGCTTCCACAGGTTCGGAACACATCCTCGAAGGCGAGCAGGCCTCGCTGCAGGACTCCAACGATCACTTCCTGGCCAATATCCAGAAGAACGGCAGTTACTCGGTGGTGCCCCGGGTGCCCGGTGGCGACATCAAGCCCGAACACCTGATCCTGATCGGACAGATCGCCCAGGACTTCGGCCTTTACACCAAGATCACCGGTGGGCAGCGGATCGACATGTTCGGCGCCCGGGTGGACCAACTGCCGGAGATCTGGAAGCGCCTGGTCGACGGCGGCATGGAATCCGGCCATGCGTACGGCAAGGCGCTGCGCACGGTGAAGAGTTGCGTGGGCACCGACTGGTGCCGGTACGGGCAGCAGGATTCGGTGCAACTGGCCATCGATCTGGAACTGCGCTACCGCGGCCTGCGGGCCCCGCACAAGATCAAGATGGGTGTCTCGGGGTGCGCGCGCGAGTGCGCCGAGGCGCGGTCCAAGGACGTCGGCGTCATCGCCACGGAGAAGGGCTGGAACCTCTACGTCGGCGGCAACGGCGGTATGACGCCCAAGCACGCCCAGCTGTTGGCCAGCGATCTGGATACCGAAACGCTGGTGCGCTACGTCGACCGGTTCGTCATGTACTACATCCGGACGGCGGACCGGCTGCAACGCACGGCGCCGTGGGTGGACTCACTCGACGGCGGGCTCGACCATGTGCGCGAGGTCGTGTGCGACGACTCGCTGGGCCTGGCAGCGGAATTCGAAGCCGCAATGGAGCGGCACGTCGAGAACTACAAGTGCGAATGGAAGGGCGTGCTCGACGACCCGGACAAGCTGTCGCGGTTCGTTTCGTTCGTCAACGCCCCCGACGCCGTCGATTCGACGGTGGCATTCACCGAGCACGCCGGACGCAAAATCCCTGTGTCCATTGGCATGCCGCGGGTTCGTGCAGCGACAACTCCCGAGGAATGAGGAAGCGATCATGACACTTCTCAACGACATCCAGGTGTGGACCCGCGCTTGCGCTTACGACCACCTCATTCCGGGCCGCGGAGTGGGCGTGCTGCTCGACGACGGTTCCCAGGCGGCGCTGTTCCGGCTCGATGACGGCTCGGTGCACGCGGTCGGCAACGTCGATCCGTTCTCCGGCGCCGCGGTCCTGTCCCGCGGGATCGTGGGCGACCGCGACGGCCGGGTCACGGTCCAGTCGCCCATCTTGAAGCAGGCGTTCTCGCTCGAAGACGGTTCCTGCCTGGACGATCCGGGCGTTTCGGTGCCGGTGTACCCGGTGCGGATCACGGCCGACGGCTACGTTCAGATCGCGCGGGACTACGAGCGGCGCGCGGCCTGAGCCTTCACCGGGTGATGTCGCCGACCAGGTAACGCTGCATCGTCGGCCCGATCGCGTCGACGAGTGCGTCCACCGACATGGAATGCAGCGGCTCCGAACGGATGCCATAGCGCATGATGCCCAGGCCCACCAATTGTGAGGCGCACAGCGAGGCCCGCAGGGCGGCCTTGTCGGCCCCCAGGATTTTCAGCAGGGGGCCAAAGACCGGGCCGACGAACATGTTTTGCACAATCTCGGCGGTCTTCGCCATCCCCGTCGACGCGACTGCGCTGGCGGCAAACGGGCCGCCGCCCGCGGCGTCCCAGGTCGTGATCAACATGCGCAGGGTCCGGCGGCCCACCTGGTTGACCCCGCCGGTGACTATCCGGTCGATGAATTCCGGTGTGCCGAAGGGCAACCGCAACATCTTGGCGACCGGGTCGAGG
>DASTKA010000660.1:0-18192 GCA_035716165.1 Mycobacterium sp.
CCTCGCCTTGGTGGAGCATGAATTCACCGGTGCTCTCACGTATTACGGGCTGACTCCCCGGGATTCGCGCAAACCCACGGACAATTTCATGACCCAGGGCTGGTTTACCGGTTTGATTCCCATCACCGTGCCCATAGCCGCGGCCTCTTTCGGCGATGCCGCGTGGGCGGCGCAGGACTCCTTCGATTCGAGTTTGGACATGGCGAAGGTTCCCTACTATCGCGTGTTGGAACTGGCGCCGTGGTTACGCTGGCCCGGGCCAAACTTTCCGGTGTCGAACTTCTTTCACGGCGGCGCCGCTCCGCTCAATGCCGTTCTCGCCGCGGCCGATTTGGGGCTAGCGAACAATATCGGAATCTATCCTGACGGCCGATATTCATATCAACTGACCATTTATACATTTCGCTACGGGGAAGGCACGGTCATGGCGATAATGCATCCCGACAACCCGGTCGCCCGCAAATCAGTCGCCCGTTATATGGACGCGATGAAGTCGGTCTGCGGGCGAGTCGCCGGCAGCGGGAGTTGGGGACGCGTCGCATAGCGGGGAACACATCTATGGCTCGTAGGGCGAGATTGCGGGGTTCGACCGGGCTCGGGCGGGTGCAGCCGGGTCTCACCGGCGGGCGCACCCCGCCCCGCCGACCGGAGATGAGGGCGAGATGCGACGGCTAGCCGATTTTGTGGTGCGGTGGCCCTGGGTCGTGGTGGGGATCTGGGTTGCCATCGCGGTCGCGCTGCCGCTGACGTTTCCGTCGCTGAGCGACATGGCCCAGAAGCATCCACTCGCCATCCTGCCCCCCGACGCGCCGTCGAACGTCACCGCTCAACGGATGACCCAGGCGTTTCGCGAATCGGGCTCCGAAGACCTCCTGGTGGTGGTCCTGACCGACGACAAGGGACTCAACCCCTCCGACGAAGCCGTCTACCGCAAAGTGGTGGACGCGCTGCACCAGGACACGCGAGATGTCGTGATGGTCCAGGATTTCCTCAGCACGCCGCCCCTGCGCTCGATCGTGACCAGTAAGGATCACAAGGCCTGGGTGTTGCCGGTCGGCGTTGCGGGCGAGCTGGGCACCCCGCACTCGTACGCCGCTTTCAATCGGATCGGCGACGTCGTCAGGCACGCCGTCACCGGATCTTCCCTGACGGCGAATCTCACCGGTCCCGCGGCGACCGTCGGCGACCTCACGGTCGCGGGCGATCGGGATCGGCTTCCCATCGAGCTGGCGATCGCCGTCCTGGTGCTCGTCGTCCTGCTGGTGATCTACCGCAGCGCGGTCACCATGCTGTTGCCGTTGTTGTCGATCGGGATATCGCTGATGATCGCCCAGGCCGTGGTGGCCGGCTACTCGCAACTGACCGGCTCGGGCGTGTCGAACCAGTCCATCGTGTTCCTGAGCGCCATCATGGCCGGGGCGGGCACGGATTACGCGGTCTTCCTCATCAGCCGATATCACGACTACTTGCGGTCGGGCGCGGATCCCGACCACGCGGTCAAGCGCGCGATGAACTCGATCGGCAAAGTGATCGGCGCATCCGCCGCCACGGTCGGAATCACTTTCCTGCTCATCAGCTTCGCCCGGATGGGCGTGTTCAAGACCGTGGGAGCGTCGTCGGCGATCGGGATCGGCGTCGCATTCCTCGCCGCGGTGACGTTGCTGCCGGCGATCCTGGTGCTCGCGGGGCCGCGTGGCTGGGTCAAGCCCCGACGCGAGCTGACCGCGGGGTTCTGGCGGCGTTCGGGGATTCGCATCGTGCGCCGGCCCAAGGTCAATCTGATCAGCAGCGTGCTGGTGTTGATCGTGCTGGCCAGCTGCGCCGGCTTGGTGCGTTACAACTACGACGATCGCAAGGCTCTGCGGCCTTCCGCTCCGAGCTCTATCGGGTACGCCGCGCTGGATCGTCATTTCCCGGTGAATCAATCCATTCCGGAATACATCCTCGTCCAATCACCGCATGACCTTCGTACGCCGAAGGCGCTCGCAGACTTGGAACAGATGGCCGACCGGGTCAGTCAACTGCCGAACGTCGCTGCAGTCAGCGGTATTACGCGTCCTACCGGAAGCGTGCCCGAACAATTCAGAGCCACCTACCAGGCGGGTGCCGTCGGCACTTTGCTGGCCGGCGGGTCCACCCTGATCAACGACCACACCAATGACCTCAACCGGCTGGTCGCGGGCGCCGGCACGCTGGCCGACAACCTCGGCGATGTTCGCGGCCAGGTAACCCAGCTCTCCGCCAGCGTGCAGGAATTGGACAATGCGTTCTCGTCGGCCAAGAACCAATACAGCGGCGACGCGCTGGTCAAAGAGGTCGATATCGCCGCCCAGATCGTCGACCATGTCAACGCGCTCAGCAATGCGATGGGCTGGAACTTCTCGGCGGGCAAGAACATGTTCGCCTGGATAGGGCCGGTGCTAACGGCGCTGCAGGGTAATCCGATCTGCGATGCCGATCCGTCGTGCAGCACCACCCGCGGCGCATTCGAGCAGCTCGTTGGCTCGCGCGATCAGGCAGATCTCGACGCGATCAATGAGTTGGCCCACCAACTTCAGGACTACCCGGACAAGCAGGCCCTGCAAGCGTCGACAGACCGCTTGCGTGCGGCCCTGCGAAAGCTCACCGGTGTGCTGCACACCATGGGAATGGACAAACCCGGTGGCCTGCAGGCGAACCTGAACACCCTGCAGGACGGTGCAAACCGGTTCGCCGGTGGGAGCCGGCAGGTGGCTGACGCAGTCGCTCAACTGGTCGACCAGGTCAAACAGCTCGGATCCGGGCTCGGTGAGTCGGCGGCATTCCTGTTGTCGCTGAAGCGTGACGCCGCACAACCCGCAATGGCCGGGTTCAACATCCCGCCCCAGCTGCTGCATCTGGAGGAGTTCCAGAAAGCGGCCAAGGCCTTCATATCGCCCGACGGCCACTCGGTGCGATATCTGGTCCAAACCAAACTGAACCCCTTCAGCACCGAAGCCATGGATCAGGTCAACGCGATCGATGCGGCCGCCCGGGGAGCCCAGCCCAATACCGCGTTGGCGGACGCGACGGTATCGATGGCGGGATTCACCGTGGGCCTGAAGGACACCCGCGACTACTACCAGCACGACATCCGGTTCATCATCGCGGTGACCCTTCTCGTCGTGCTGGTGACCTTGATCGCACTGCTACGCGCGATCGTCGCGCCACTGTATCTGGTTGCGTCCGTGGTGATTTCATATTTGTCGGCTGTGGGTATCGGCGTGATCGTCTTCCAGTACCTGCTAGGCCAGCAGTTACATTGGAGCGTGCCCCCGCTCGCCTTCGTGGTGTTGGTCGCCGTGGGAGCCGACTACAACATGCTGCTGGTCTCGCGAATGCGTGACGAATCTCCAAACAGCTTGCGATACGGCATCATTCGGACCCTGAGCTCCACCGGCGGAGTGATCACGGCGGCGGGTTTGATCTTTGCCGCCTCGATGTGCGGCCTCTTGTTCTCCAGCATCGGCACCGTGGTCCAGGGCGGTTTTGTGATCGGCGCCGGAATTTTGCTGGACACCTTCTTGGTACGCACCATCACGGTCCCCGCCATCGCCGCGCTGGTCGGCCGGGCGAACTGGTGGCCTTCCCATGCAGGTGCGCAGACACGGCGGTGGCCGATCCCGCGCGCCAGGGCGCAACCCGACTAGCAGCTACACATGGCATACGTGAGACTACGGAACGAATCCGGCGGCAGGATCAGGAAATGAAGCAATCACTCGCACGAGTCACAGCGCTGGTAACCGTCGGCGCCACAGTATATTTCGGCGCCGGAACCGCGTCGGCCGACGATACGCCCATCGGCGGGCCGCCGACGCCGGGGGCGCCAGGCGACCAGACCGCCTTCGCCCTGGGCGGCGCCCACGTCCTGGGCATCCCCTATGACGAGTACATCCGTCAGGAGGGTGCCCAGTGGTTCCCCGGCCAGAAGCGCGAGATCGTCCGCTACCCGGCCGGGCAGGTTCAAGGCCACGTGCTGGAGCGACTCTTCCCGGGCATCGGCAAGGCCGGCGAGGAGATCCTCCCCGGCCTGGGTCTGGACGGCCCCAGCGTCGGCGAGTCGGTCGACGTCGGGGTGAACAACCTCGATGCGGCGATCAAGACCGGTCGCCCCGGCACAGCGATCGGTTTGTCTGAGGGCGGGTTCGTGGTCGATGGCGAGCAGGCCCGACTGGCGAACGACCCGACCGCTCCCCCACCGAACACGTTGAACTTCGCCACATTCGGCGACCCGATTGGGCGTCACGCCTTTGGCCAGAGTTTCCTGAGCGCGATGTTCCCACCCGGCAGCGTTGTTCCCGCGCTCGACTACACCATGCCGGCGCCGTATGAGAGCCAGTACGACACCAACCGGTTCGTTGCCGCTTACGACTCGATCGCGGACTTCCCCGACCGGCCGGACAACATGTTCGCTCTCGCCAACACGCTGCTGGGCCTCGCCACCGGTCACACCGCGGTGGCCTTCACGAACGCGAGCATGGTGCCGCCGCAGAACATTCGGACGACCATCAATTCCAGGGGCGCGAAAGACACGACGATCATGGTCCCCGAGAAGCACCTTCCGCTCGTCATGCCGCTGGCCTACGTGGGAATCCCCGAAGACACACTGAACAAGCTCGACGCGATACTGACGCCCCGGGTGAACGCCGGCTACTCGCGAAACGACGACCCGTCGACCGCTCCCGTCCAGGTGGACCCCGTGCACGGCTTCGACCCGGCCGAAGTCACTGCGCCGGCCAATCAGGCGACATTCGGCGGCGGGGCCGATCCCTTTTCGCAGATTCTCAGCGGCGCCGCCGGCGTGTTGTCCCACGGCGCCGGCTGATAACGCGCTATGTCTGGATCGACGATTCTCTCCATGCTGCATGGACGTGCCAGCATGCGTCCTGATGATGTGGCATACACGTTCACCGATTACCAGGACGACTGGGAGGGTGTTGCGCAGGGCCTGACGTGGTCGCAGCTGTCCCGCCGGACCCTTAACGTGGCGCGGGAACTCGGCCAGCACGGTTCGGCCGGCGACAGGGCGGTCATCCTGGCGCCGCAGGGACTCGATTACATCGCGGCGTTCCTGGGGGCCATGCAGGCCGGCCTCATCGCAGTTCCGCTCCCGCTGCCACATCGCGGCTCGAGCGACGAGCGGGTCGGTGCGGTCCTCGCCAATGCGTCGCCGTCGGTCGTCCTCACAACGTCGGCCGTCGCGGAAGACGTCGCCGACTATATCGATCGGGCACCCATAGACGATGTCCCGAAGATCGTCGAAATCGATGCGATGAATCTGGACGCCGATGGCGAAATGCCCTTTCCGGCGGCCGATTTGCCCGACGTCGCCTATCTGCAGTACAGCTCAGGTTCGACCCGAACGCCGACCGGCGTGATGGTTTCGCACCGCAATCTGCAAGTGAATTTCGAGCAGCTGATGCGCAGCTTCTTCGCCGACTCCCACATGACGGCCCCGTCGAATATCACGATGGTGTCGTGGTTGCCCTTCTACCACGACATGGGTTTGGTGCTGGGAGTCTGCGCGCCGATCCTCGGTGGCTATTGCGGCGAGCTGATGAGTCCCGTTGCGTTCCTGGAACGGCCGGCCAGATGGGTGCGATCGCTGGCCGCGAATACTTCCGCGTGGTCGGCGGCGCCCAACTTCGCCTTCGACCTGGCGGCGCGCAAGACAAGTGACCGTGACCTAGCGGGGCTCGACCTCGGCGGCGTGCTGGGCATCATCAGCGGCGCCGAACGCGTCGAACCGGCCACCTTGAATCGCTTTGTTGATCGGTTTGCGCACTTCAACTTTCGGGACCACATGATGCGTCCTTCGTACGGCTTGGCGGAGGCAACCGTCTTCGTGGCGAGTGGCACCTGGGGTGACTCGTCAACGGCTCACTTCGATATCGATGAGCTGTCCGCGGGTCACGCCCGGCCCTGTGCGGCCGGGACCGGCTCAGCGCTGGTGAAATACGAAGTGCCGCAATCGCCGACACTGCGAATCGTCGACGGCGACACCAACCGCGAGTGCCCGCCGGGCGTGGTGGGTGAGATCTGGATACGCGGCGCCAATGTGGCCGAGGGTTACTGGCGCAAGCCGCCGGAGGAGCAGCGCTGCTTCGGCGGGATGCTCGTCGACCCGTCGCCGGGTACGCCCGACGGACCGTGGCTGAAAACGGGTGACCTGGGTTTCGTCCACGAGGACGGGCTGTTCATCGTCGGCCGTATCAAGGATCTGCTGATAATCCGCGGCCGCAACCACCATCCCGAGGACATCGAGGCCACGGTCCAAGAGATCACCGGTGGTCGGGTTGCGGCGATCTCGGTTCCGGTGAACAGTACCGAAAAGCTTGTCACCGTTGTGGAGTTCAAGAAGCGAGGCGATTCCACCGAGGAGGCGATGCGCTCGCTGACCTGCGTCAAACGGGACGTCACCTCGGCGATTTCCAACGCGCACGGGGTGAACGTGGGGGACCTCGTCCTGGTACCGCCCGGCTCGATCCCCACCACTACCAGTGGCAAGATCCGGCGCGCCGCCTGTGTCGAGCAGTACCGCCGACACCAGTTCGCCCGGTTGGACGCCTGAGATTCGGACGCCTCCGCAATGCCAATGTTGGTCACCGTCCTGCTGATGGCCGTTGCCGTCAGTGTTGAACCGTTCCGAATCGGCATGACCCTGCTCATGCTGAACAGACCCAGACCGGCGCTGCAATTGCTCGCGTTTTTGGCCGGCGGTTTCGCCATGGGAACGGCCGTAGGTCTGGTCGTGTTGTTCGCCTTCCGGCGCAGCGTGCAGGGCTCCAGCTCCTTCGCGTTGCCCAAGGTGCAGATCGTGGTGGGCCTCCTGGCGCTGACGGTCGCGGCAATCGTGGCCGCGAATCTTCCCGCGCGGATGGGCGCGCGCCCGACGCGGCTGGCGACGCCGTTCCAACGATTGCTGGGCCGGCATTCGCTGACGGTTGCGGGCATCGCCGGCCTGGGCATCGCATTGCCGTCGGTCGACTACCTTGCCGCGCTGGCCGTCATTCTGGCCTCCGGGGCGACGGCCCTGACCCAAGTCGCAATGCTGTTGATGTTCAACGCCGTGGCCTTCGCCCTCATCGAGATTCCGCTGCTCGCCCACCTGCTGGCACCCAGGGCGACGGCCAGGTGGGTGGCGGCGCTGCACGACTGGATTCGATCGCGTCGACGCGTCGACGTGGCACTCCTGCTGGCCGCGGCCGGCTGCGCCTTCCTCGCGGTCGGCACGGCCGGGCTTTGACCTTTCGAAAACGCCGCGCTGTCGCTGAGGAGATAATGAGCCCAATCCGCACCGGCAAAGGAGCCGCGATGAGCAAGCCAAGCACAGACCGCCCACTGCGGGTGATCCAGTGGACCACCGGGAACATCGGTCGCCGTTCGCTGCACGCCATCATCGGGCGACCCGACCTGGAACTGGCCGGGGTGTACGCGCATGGCGCCGACAAGGTCGGGGTCGACGCCGCCGAACTGGCGGGCTGGCCGGAGCCGACCGGGGTGCAGGCGACCAACGACATCGATGCGCTGCTCGACCTGGGCGCGGACGCGTGTTGCTATAACCCGTTGTGGCCCAGCATCGATGAGCTGGTGCGACTGCTGGAATCGGGAGTCAACGTGTGCACCAGCGCGGCGTGGATCACCGGCGGCAAGCAGACACCGCAGGACCGGAAGCGCATCGAAGATGCTTGCCAGAAAGGGAATTCGACCATCTTCGGCAGCGGCGCGCACCCGGGCATGACGAACATGGTGGGCATGGTGTTGTCCGCCTCTTGTGAGCGCGTCGACGAAATCCGGATCACCGAGTCGGTGGACTGCTCGACCTACGAATCGGCGGAAACCCAGACGGCCATGGGCTTCTCGCAAGACCCCGACACCCCCGGGCTGGCCGAAAACGTTCGGCGCGAAAGCGAGGTCTTCGCGGAATCGGCCGCGATGATGGCCGACGCGATCGGGGCGAAACTGGACAAGATGACCTTCGACGTCACCTTCACCGCGGCCACCGACGACTCCGATCTGGGCTTCATGAAAATTCCCGCCGGAACGGTCGGCAGCGTCTACGGCTACCACCGGGGCTGGGTCGGCGATCGCAACGTCGTCAGCGTCGGGTTCAACTGGACCATGGGCAGTCACGTCGTCCCGCCCAAGCCCCTGGAGCACGGGCACGTCATCCAGGTGTTCGGGCTACCCAACATGCGGACGGTGCTGCACTGCCTACCGCCGAAGGACTGGACTGAGCCCGGATTCATGGGATTGGGAATGATCTACACCGCGATGCCGGTTACCAATGCCGTCCCGGCTGTGGTGGCCGCCGCGCCCGGGATTGTGACGCTCGCGGATTTGCCGCCCGTCACCGGTCGGCTGGCCCGCTAGCGCCTATGCCGTACGCCACAAAGTGGCGGCCCCGGGAGGAACGCTTGCGTGCACTAAGGTTAGTATCCCTAACTGAGCAAATGTTCCGTTGACATTGGTGTCGTCGGCGATGGTTGGTGAGCTTTGCGGAAGGCGGTCAGGTGGTGGCTAGTCCGGATTCAGGTCCCCGCCCCGGCCTCTTGAGACGCGTGCTGACACGAGGGTGGATCCCGCTGTTGCTGGTGATCGTTCTGGCCCTCTCGGCACTCATCGTGTCGCGACTGCACAAGATCTTCGGCTCCGAAGATCTCAACGCAAACGCCGGCAAGGGGATCGAAATCGTGCAGTTCAACCCGAAGGTCGTCGTCTATGAAATCTCGGGTTCCCCGGGCACCACGGCGAACATCAACTACTGGGACGAGAACGCCAACACGCACCAGATCAACAACGCACCGCTGCCCTGGTCGACCACGATCTCGACCACGCTGCCCTCGGTGAGCGCCAACATCATGGCGCAGAGCGACGGCAGCACCATCGCCTGCAAGATCACCGTGGACGGCATCGTCCGCGACAACCAGAACTCCGACGGCCACAACGCCCAGACCTTCTGCCTGGTGAAGTCCGCATGAGCGACCTGAACAGCAAGACCGAGCGCGACCTGAGCACAGCCGACACCGGCCCGATCGCCACCCGGGGCTTGTCGAAGGCCGAGCGCGGCCACCGGCCCTACCTTCCCCATGCGATCCGCATCTTCGCGATCCCGATCATTCTGGGCTGGGTGGCCATCACCGTGTTGGTGAACGTCATCGTTCCCACGCTGGAAAAAGTCGGTGAGGCGCACTCGGCGCCGATGACGCCGCTCGACGCGCCGTCGATGAAGGCGATGATGCGCCTGGGCCACAACTTCCACGAGTTCGACTCCAACAGCACCGTGATGATCGTGCTGGAGGGTCAGCACCCGTTGGGTCCCGACGCGCACCAGTACTACGACAACCTGATTCGGCAACTCCGCCAGGACCCGAAGCACATTCAGCACATCCAGGATTTCTGGGGCGACCGGCTCACCGCCGCGGGCGCTCAAAGCGCCGACGCCAAGGCGGCCTATGTGCAGGTGAACCTCGCCGGTAACCAGGGCACGACGCTGGCCAACGAGTCCGTGGACGCCGTGCGCAAGGTCATCGACGAGAACAAGGCGCCGCCCGGCGTGAAGGCCTACGTCACCGGACCCGCGGCACTCTCCGATGACATGCACATCATCGGTAACGCCAGCCTGGCCAAGATCACGCTCTTCACCCTGGGCGCGATCGCGCTCATGCTGCTCCTGGTCTACCGATCCATCGTCACCACGCTCGTGCAGCTGTTCATGACCTTTGTCGCGCTGGCCTGTTCGCGCGGAGTCGTCGCGGTTCTCGCGTACCACAACGCATTCGGGCTCACCACCTTCGCCGCCAACATCCTCACCATGCTGGCGATCGCGGCGGGAACGGACTACGGCATCTTCCTCGTCGGCCGCTACCAGGAGGCGCTGGCCGCCGGCGAGGATCGAGAAACGGCGTACTACACCACATTCAAGGGTGTCGCCCCAGTCGTGTTGGGGTCGGGCCTGACGATTGCGGGCGCGACCTATTGCCTGAGCTTTTCGCGGCTGCCGTGGTTCAACACCATGGGCGCGCCCGTGGCGATCGGCATGCTGGTCGTGGTGCTGGCGGGCATCACGCTGGGCCCCGCGGTGGTCTTCATCGGCAGCCGCTTCCACCTCTTCGAAAGACAGGCCAAGCGCGGTCGGCTGTGGCGCCGCGTGGGCACCGCCGTAGTGCGTTGGCCCGCACCGATTTTGGCCGTCAGCGCCGCGGTCGTGCTGGTCGGCATGATCGCGCTGCCGAGCTTCCACACGAGCTACAACGATCGCCATTACCTGCCGCTGTCAGCCCCGTCCAACCAAGGGCAGGAGGCCGCGAATCGGCATTTCTCCGAGGCGCGGATGAACCCCGACCTGTTGATGGTCGAGTCTGACCATGACATGCGCAACCCGGCCGACATGCTGGTGCTGGACCGCGTAGCAAAGAACGAGATGCGCACGCTCGGCATCGCCATGGTCCAGGACATCACCCGGCCGCTGGGCATTCCGATTCAGCACAGCTCGATTCCGTTCCAGAACAGCGTCCAAAGCCAGACGACGATGCAGAACATGAGCTTTCTCAAGGAGCGCATGAACGACATCTTGAAGATGGCCGATGACCTGCAAACCCAGATCGACACCACGCAGCGCCAATACGAGGTGTCGATGGACCTGGCCAATGCCGCCGACGACAGCGCCAAGACCACGGCGGTCACGTCGCAGATCACCGATAACCTGCGCGATCACATCGCGGATTTCGACGACACCTTCCGGCCGGTCCGCACGTACTTCTATTGGGAGAAGCACTGCTACGACATCCCGTTGTGCTACGGGTTGCGGTCGCTGTTCGACACGTTGGACGGCTTCGACCAGCTCGCCGAGCAGTTCCACTACCTCACGGGCGACATCGCGCACACCGCCCAAGCCACCCACGACCTCAATGCGCTGTTCCCCACGCTGATCACCACGCTGAAGACCACCAGGGGCATCACGCTGACGCTCTACCAGACGTTCAAGGCGATGATCAATCAGATGGAGGCGATGAGCAACACCGCCATCGTGATGGGGCAAAGCTTCGACAACTCCAAGAACGACGATTTCTTCTATCTGCCGCCGGAAGCCTTTGACAACCCCGATTTTCAAACGGGCCTACGGATGTTCTTGTCGCCGGACGGCAAGTCGGCGCGGTTCTTCATCACCCATCAGGGCGACCCGATGACGCCGGACGGGATCGCGCGCGTCGATGCCGAGCGCACCGCCGCGCAGGAGGGTTTGAAGCAGTCCTCGCTCTCGGATGCCAGGGTGTATCTCGGCGGAACCGCCGCGACGTTCAAGGACATGGCCGACGGCGAGAAGTACGACCTGATGATCGCGGTGGTGTCGGCGCTGACGCTGATCTTCATGATCATGCTGCTGCTGACCCGAAGTGTGGTGGCCGCGCTGGTGATCGTCGGCACCGCGGCCAGCTCGATCGCGGCGTCTTTCGGTCTGTCCGTGCTGATTTGGCAGGATTTGTTCGGCATCAGAATCCACTGGATCGTGATGGCGCTGTCGGTCATCATCCTGCTGGCCGTCGGATCCGACTACAACCTGCTGCTGGTCTCCCGGTTCCGCGAAGAGATCCATCGCGGGCTCAAGACGGGGATCATCCGGTCGATGGCCGGCACCGGTGGTGTGGTGACGGCGGCGGGTCTGGTGTTCGCCTTCACCATGGCGTCCATGTTGGGCAGCGATCTGCGGGTGCTGGGTCAGTTCGGATCGACCGTGTGCATCGGTCTGCTGCTCGACACGCTGATCGTGCGCACGCTGCTGATGCCCTCGATCGCCACGCTGCTCGGACGGTGGTTCTGGTGGCCGCAGGTTGTTCACCCGCGCGGTGACTACGGTCGTCCGCCCGCCGTGACGACGCCGGTCGCGTCAGCCGCCAGGAGTTAAGTCCAGGCAGACCGCGACGGCTCCGGCGCCGACATGCAACGCGAGCACCGGCCCCAGTTCGGTAATGATCGCCGGCTCGCACGCCGGTAGCCGCTCGCCCAGCGCCGCCGCCACTTCTCGTGCGCCGTCTGGGTTGTTGACGTGGTGCACCGCCAGGGCGGCGGCGTCCTGGCCGACGACCTGACAGACCCGGTCGATCATCGACTGCGTCGCATGGCTCACGGTGCGCACCCGTTGGGCCAGAACGAGTTTGCCGTCATCGAGACGCAACAGCGGCTTGAGCGCCAGTGCGGTGCCCAGCCACGCCTTGGGCCCGCCGATGCGTCCACTGCGGCGCAGGTTGTCCAGCCGGTGCACCACGACGAAAGCATGTCCGCGGTCCACCGCCGCGCGTGCGGCATCCGCGACGGCATCGAGATCTCCGCCGTCGGCCGCGGCCCGCGCGGCGGCCAAGGCGACGAAGCCGATGCCCATCGCGGCCGACTTGGAGTCCACGACGCGCACGTTGGGATCGAGATCGGCCGCGGTGCGTTCGGCGGCGCGGCAGGTGCCTGAGAGCGCGGAGGAAATGTGAACGGCCACTACCCCGTCGGCGCCGCTGTCGGCCAGCGCCTGCTGGTACGCGTCGGCCAGTTCCGCCGGCGTGGCCGCCGCGGTGGTGGCCGCCAGCTTGTAGATGTCGTCCGGAACGTCGTCGACACCGTCACGCAAATCGTTGCCGTCGAGCAGGATGTGCAGCGGAACGACGTGTATTCCCCACTTTTCGAGCAGGACGGCCGGTAGACGTGCCGACGAGTCGGTCACCACCAAGACAGTCACGAGCGCGGCTTCTCGTTTGCCACGCCGGCTTGATTGCGCGGCGCCTCCTCATCGCGCTGCGCGCTCTGCATCGTTGCCACGCCGGCTTCGGCAAGCGCCTTGAGCATCAACTCCGCGACCGCCTGGTGGGCTTCGAAATTCCAGTGAATGCCGTCGGGATTTCCCCGTCCACTCATAACCTGTTCGGCCACTGCGGCTTTGAGATCGACCAAGGGAACGTCGTGGTTTTGCGCCCATTCGGTGATGGCGGCCGCGGTCCCCGCACGGCCATGGTGGGCCCGGCCGTAGGTGTCGGCGATGTGCACCGACGGCAGCGAGGCCACGATCGGGATGCCGGGCCGGTTGAAGTCGATTGCGCCACGGGTCTGTTCGAGATAGTCGGCACTCAGGTGCGGAGGTAACGCCGATCTGGCCACCGGTGAAAGCCTGGGCTGCAGCCAGCCGTAGCCGTCGCGGACCCAGCGCCGCAACCAGGGCGGCCGCACATAGCGGATCAGCTCACGCAGCGCGGTGGGCAACACCGACGGCAGCGAATCCATGCCACCGGTTGCGAAGACGACCGCGCCCGCCCGGGGTAGCGCCGCCCAGGCCCGCGGGTCCTGCGTCGCCGCCCACCAGATGTCGCGACACGTCCAGCCGATGCGTCCGATCAGCTCGACATCCCAACCCAATTGCGCCGCAACGATATTGGGCCAGATTCGGGGGTCGTCAGCGGGTAGCCCCCCGGTTGGCCCGTAGTAGGCCAGGGAGTCGGCGAAAATCAGCAGCGTTGGCTTGGACGGCCCCTCAGAGGACATCGTTGGACACCTGCGCCGAAGCGTTCCACACATCCAGCCGCCAACGGATGCTGTCGAATTCGTCGGCGGGGTCGTCGTTATGGCCGGAAAGTTGCACCCAGCTGGCGTTGCCCATGCCACCCAGGATCGGCCAGTTGACGACCGGAAGCTTCAGCAGCGCCGCCGACAACGCGGCGATCAGTCCGCCGTGAGCCACCAGCACCACCGGACGATCCGGGCCGTCGGGGTCACCCCATTCCGCCTCGCCGGACACCAGTTCGGCGACCAACGGCACACTGCGCGCCGCGACGTCGACCCTGCTCTCACCGCCATGCGGTGCCCAGGTGGCGTCTTCGCGCCAGGCCAACCGGGCGCCGGGAGCCTGCGCGTCGACCTCGATGTGGGTCAATCCCTGCCAGTCGCCGAGATGGGTTTCACGCAACCGCTGGTCCACCCGGATCGGTAGCCCGGTCAGCTCCCCCAGCCTGACCGCGGTGTCGTAGGCCCGATGCAGATCCGAAGACGCGATCAGCAACGGCTGCAGCTTGCCCAGCACCTCGGCGGCAGCGATCGCCTGCGCCCGACCGAGCTCGCTCAGTTCGGAATCCAGCTGGCCCTGCATCCGGCTACCGGCATTGAACTCGGTTTGCCCGTGCCGCAACATGATCAGACGACGAATCCTCATTGCGCGCCCGCCTCGTCGGAGTTGTCGCGGCCCTCATCCAGGTCGACCGGTACCACCGGGCAGTCACTCCACAGCCGGTCGAGGGCGTAGAAGTCGCGGTCCTCTTGGTGCTGGATGTGTACGACGATGTCGCGATAGTCCAGCAGTGTCCAGCGGCCCTCCCGGGTGCCCTCGCGACGCGCCGGCTTGTAACCGGCCTTGCGCATCTTCTCCTCGACCTCGTCGACGACGGCGTTGACCTGTCGCTCGTTGGATGCCGAGGCGATCACGAAGCAATCGGTGATGGCAAGCTGCGCGGAGACGTCGATGACGACGACGTCGTCGGCAAGCTTGGAGGCGGCGGCGCCGGCGGCCACCGTCGCCATGTCGATGGCCTCCTGGGTGGCGCTCATGGGTGATCCCCTGTGCTCAGGCGTGTTTCGCCGACGGACACCGGCGGCACATTGTCGTCGCGGTAGAGCCGGCGCTTGGAGACGTACTGCACGACGCCGTCGGGCATCAAGTACCACAGCGGACGGCGCTCGGCCGCGCGGCGACGGCAATCGGTCGAGGAGATGGCCAGCGCCGGAATCTCGACCAGGGTCAGCGCGTCCTCGGGCAGCTCACCGAGCACACCGGTGACGTGTTCGCGCCGCAGCTCGTATCCGGGCCGGCTGACGCCGATGAAGCGGGCCAGGTCGAACACCGTCTCCCAGCCCTGCCAGGACAGAATGGAGGCCAGCGCATCGGCCCCGGTGATGAAGTACAGCTCGGAGTCGGGGTTGACGGCGTGCAGGTCGCGCAGGGTGTCTTTGGTGTAGGTGGGGCCGGCGCGGTCGATGTCGACCCGGCTGACCGTGAAACGGGGGTTGGACGCCGTGGCGATGACCGTCATCAGATACCGGTCCTCAGCAGCCGAGACCTGCCGATCCTTCTGCCAGGGCTGACCGCTGGGCACGAACACCACTTGGTCGAGGTCGAACAGGTCGGCGACCTCACTGGCGGCGACCAGGTGGCCGTAATGGATGGGGTCGAATGTCCCACCCATCACTCCTAACCTGCGACGCTGCTTTTGCACGATGTGCCAGCTTACTTGAGCCGGTGTTACGGCCCGATTTCCCAGGCTGTGGTCACATGCGCCACACCAGCCTCTCCTCGGAGTGGCATGCCGTTTGCCCGCCTCCGAGCGACAACGAGCGGCGCCGGCAGGCTTGTCGCTCGAAGGTGGGCACATGCAATGTCCGCTCTGGCGGGGACTGCTGTGGCTGGAGTGACCTGACGCGCTCGGCCCCTACACCGGCAGCAGCTGGTCGATCACCGCTGCCAGCTGCTTGGCGGACCGGCACTCGTGCATCGGGATGACCTCCTGGTAGCGCGGCACCGCCGAGTCGCCGCTGCCCCACAGATGCTTGGGCTCGGGATTCAGCCAGTGCGCATGCCGGCTGGCGGTCACCATGTGGGTCAGCAGCTCGGTCTCCGGATTGCGGTAGTTGGTGCGGCCGTCACCGAGCACCAGCAGCGAGGTACGAGGTGACAGCACGTTGGGGAACGCCTGCACGAACGACGCGAACGCGTTCCCGTAATCGGAATGGCCGTCGCGACTGTAAACCCCCGACTCCCGGGTGATCCGCTGGATGGCCACGGCCAGGTCGGCTTCCGGGCCGAACATGTGCGTCACCTCGTCGGTAGTGTCGATGAAGGCGAACACCCGAACACGCGAGAACTGTTGGCGCAGAGCATGTACCAGAAGTAGCGTGAAATGGCTGAACCCGGCGACCGAGCCGGACACATCGCACAGCACCACCAGTTCCGGCCGTGCCGGACGGGGCTTGGCCAGCACGACGTCGATCGGAACCCCGCCCGTGGACATCGATTTGCGCAGCGTCTTGCGCAGGTCGATCGTCCCCGCCCGGGTGCGCCTGCGGCGGGCCGCCAGCCGGGTCGCCAGCGTGCGGGCCAGCGGCGCCACCACCCGGCGCATCTGGCGCAGCTGCTCACCGGAGGCGCGCAGGAATTCCACGTTCTCGGAAAGCTGTGGGATGCCATACATCTGGACGTGATCGCGGCCCAGCTGCTCCGCGGTGCGCCGCTTGGTCTCGGAATCGACCAGCTTGCGCAGCTGAGTGATCCGCTGCGCGGCAAGCGCTTTCGCTATTTCTTCCTGACTGGGGGTGGGTTCGTCACCGTAGGAGGCAAGCAGGCCGGCCAGCAGCTTGCCCTCGAGCTCGTCGAGCGCCATCGCCTTGAGCGCCTGATACGACGAGAAGGACGGGCCGCGGCTGGAGCTGTATTTCCCGTAGGCCTCCACGATCCGGGCGATCATCGCGACCAGGCGCTCGTCCATGTCGGCGAGATCGGGATTCTCGGTCAGCAGGTCCGCCAGCATCTGGCGCATCGCCTCGACGTCGTCGGGTGGCAGCGCGTTGTCGTCCTGAGATTCGTCGGCCTCGTCGTCGGTGACCACCGCGCGTGCACCCAGCGCCGCCGGGAACCACAAATCGAACATCGCGTCATAGGTCTCGCGGTGATCCGACCGGCGCAACACGGCGCACGCGAGGCCCTCGCGCAGCACCATCCGGTCACCCAGGCCGAGCGTCGCCATCACCCGGCCTGCGTCGACCGTCTCCGATGGGCCGACCGAAATCCCTGCCCCACGAAGCGCTTCCACGAATCCCACCAGGTGACCCGGCAGCCCGTGCGGGGCGAGCGGCCGGGTGGGTCGGATACGGCGGGTGGCCATCGCAGATTCCCTAGTTCAGCCGCAGCTCGCCGGTCGCGCGCTGCTGGTCGGATTGATGTTTGAGCACCACGCCCAGCGTGGCCGCCACGACAGCGTCGTCGATGGTGTCCAAGCCCAACGCAAGCAGGGTGCGGCCCCAGTCGATGGTCTCGGCGATGGACGGGACTTTCTTGAGCTGCATGTTGCGCAGCACGCCGATGATGCGAACGAGCTCCTCGGCCAGGTGTGCGGGCAGCTCCGGGACCCGGGACAACAGGATGCGGCGCTCCAGGTCGGGGCTCGGAAAGTCGATGTGCAAGAACAAGCACCGGCGCTTGAGCGCCTCGGACAGCTCCCGGGTCGCGTTGGAGGTCAACACCACCAGCGGCGTCCGCTCGGCGGTGATGGTGCCCAGTTCGGGGACAGTCACCGCGAAGTCGGACAGCACCTCCAGCAACAGACCCTCGATCTCGATGTCGGCCTTGTCGGTCTCATCGATGAGCAACACCGTGGGCTCGGTGCGCCGGATGGCGGTCAGCAGGGGTCGCTGTAGCAGGAATTCCTCGCTGAACACGTCGTCTTTGGTCTGATCCCAGTCCCCCGAACCGGCCTGGATGCGCAGGATCTGCTTGGCGTGGTTCCACTCATAGAGCGCGCGGGCCTCGTCAACGCCCTCGTAGCACTGCAGGCGCACCAGGCCCGAGCCGGTGGCCTGTGCGATAGCGCGGGCCAACTCGGTCTTGCCCACGCCGGCCGGGCCTTCCACCAGCAACGGCTTACCGAGCCGGTCGGCCAAGAACACGGCGGTCGCGGTCGCGGTGTCGGGTAGGTAGCCGGTCTCGGCCAACCGCCGCGACACGTCGTCGATGTCGTCGAACAACGGCCTGGACCGGGCGGGCACACTCACAATCGATTCTCCTAAAGCACTTTCTACACGCGGATTTCAGACCGGACGGGTCTGTCCGTCCCCCCACGCAATCCATTTGGTCGACGTCAACTCGGGCAGCCCCATGGGACCTCGGGCATGCAGCTTCTGGGTGGAGATGCCGATTTCGGCGCCGAACCCGAACTGCTCACCATCGGTGAATGCCGTGGAGGCGTTCACCATCACCGCGGCGGCGTCAACACCGTCGGTAAACTTCTGCGCCGCAGCCATATTGGTGGTCACGATGGCTTCGGTGTGTCCGGTGCCGTACTCGTTGATGTGAGCGATCGCGGCGTCGATACCGTCGACCACCGCCACCGCGATGTCCATCGACAGGTACTCCCGGCGAAGGTCGTCCTCGTGCGC
>DASTKA010000661.1:0-5196 GCA_035716165.1 Mycobacterium sp.
GACACCCGTTTCAGCGGGGCCGCAGGCCAATTCGGGGCGACGCCGAACTCAGCTCCAGTGCGGGCGATGATGTCGGCCACCTGTGCCTCGCCGGCGGTGCGAGGGACCAGGAGGACCACCGCATCGAGGCGCAACGTCGCATGGACTGCAACCACTGAATCCACGTCGTTACCCACGACCACAACGGTCGGTGTCGACGCTCCGACGCCCGAAGCCGCCAAAGCCCTACAAGCCGCATCGACGCGCGCGTCGAGTTCGGCATAGCTGAGCTCCGCCCCCCGGGCGCGCAGAGCCAGCTTCTCCGGATGTAGCGCCGCGGCGGCACGAACGACGTCGGCGGGCTGGCCCGACCAGAACCCCGCCTCGCGGTATCGGTCCCGCAATGCCGCGGCGCGCCGCTGCGCACACTGCAACAGCGCCGGCGCGCCGCTCATGGATGCCCTCTCATGCAAATGATGGTTCTCATTAGGAGTAAATGTAACCTCTCACCATGCCGTCAATGAATTTCGATAATCAGGTCGCCATTGTCACGGGTGCAGGCGGTGGCCTCGGCCGCTGTCATGCCCTCGAACTCGCCCGCCGAGGCGCGCGCGTAGTGGTCAACGACCTGGGCAGCGCAGTGGACGGCACCGGTGGGTCGATATCGTCCGCGCAGGCAGTAGTTGACGAGATCACGTCGGCGGGCGGCACGGCGATCGCCAACGGCGACTCGGTCGCTACCGAGGAAGGCGGCGCGGCCATCGTGGCGGCGGCCATGGACGCATTCGGACAGGTCGACATTCTCATCAACAACGCGGGAATCCTGCGTGACGCGGCATTCAAGAACATGACCGCCGAACAGGTGGATGCGGTCATTTCCGTTCACCTGGCTGGGGCGTTCCACGTCACCCGCGCCGCATGGCCGGTCATGCGCGAGCGAAACTATGGCCGGATAGTCCAAACGACCTCGGGTACCGGCTTGTTCGGAAACTTCGGGCAGGCCAATTACGGCGCGGCCAAGATGGGGCTCGTCGGCATGATGCACGTGCTCGCCATCGAGGGAGCACGAAACGGCATCGCCGTCAACGCGGTCGCCCCCATCGCAAGGACGCGCATGACCGAGACCATCATGGGCGAAGCCGGTAAGGCGATGGACCCTGAGTTAGTGACTCCGGTCGTGGTTTACCTGTCGCATCGCGACTGCGACCGCACTGCCCACATTTATTCGGTGGGAGCGGGCAAGGTGTCACGGGTATTCATCGGCGTGACCAAAGGGATCGAGAACACCTCGCTCACTGCCGAATCCGTCGCTGAGGCGATCGACGAGATCGATGACGCCGCCACGTTCACGATCCGCGGTGGGCCAGCCAAGGAGTAGGGTCAGCGGCCCAAGAATCGCGGTTCGCGGCGCTCCGCGAACGACCGCAGGCCCTCCTGAAGATCGGTGGTGCGCGACACCGCCTCCTGTGCCCACGCCTCCTGCTGGAAAGCTCGATCGCGGCCGGACTCCGAGGACACCAAGAGCAGTCGCTTGGTGTGCCCGAGCATCACCGTCGGGCCGGCGGCAAGCCGGCTGACCAGCTTCTCTGCCTCCGCGCCCGTAACATCCGGTGCGGCGACGCGGTTGACCAGTCCCAGCCGCTCACAGGTGGCGGCGTCGACGGGTTCGCCGAGCATCAGCAGCTCGGTGGCCTTACGCAGCCCCACGATCCTCGTCAGTAGATGAATGGCGCCGGAATCAGGCAGCACCCCGCGATGCACGAACGCCGCGACAAGCTTTGCCTCCGTGGACATGACGACAAGATCGCAAGCGAGCACCAGGCTGATTCCTGCACCGGCCGCGGTACCCGTCACCGCAGCGACCACCGGCTTATCGCAGTCGAGGATCGATGCGGCCAACCTCTGCCATCCGTTCTGCAGCATGCGAGCAACGTCCCCTGACCGCTTGTCGGCAACCGGCGGCTGGGGCACTGATCCAGCGGGCAACCCGGCCCCCGCGCAGAAGTGCCGCTGCCCAGTCGCGCGTAGTAACAGCGCGCGCACCGCTGGGTCGTCGCCAGCGCGTTGAAAAGCCTCGGTCAGCGCGTCACGAGCCAACGGTGACAACGAATTTCCCACATCGGGGCGGTCGATGGTGATGCGGCAAACACCGTCTGCACCAACGGCCTCCAGGATTCCTGGCTGCTCCTCGCTCAACTCACTCACCCCTGCCGTTAACGGCGTTTCCGCTTTTCGGGTATCTTAATTTCCACAGTTGTCCGGGCCACGATATTCGCCAGAACTGAGGAGGCGCGCCATGACCCGCTCCTCTCAACCGGGCCAAATCACCGATGAGGGGCTGGCCAGGTTGCGTGGCACCATCGGCATCGCCGTTCCGCACACTCAGCCACCGCACTACGTCCGCCCCAACGAGGACACTTTCCGCCACGTCGCCGAAGCCTACGGTGACGCCAATCCCATGTGGACCGATCCCGACTACGCCGCAAAGTCGGTGTGGGGTGAATCCGTCGCGCCGCCGGCGCTGGTCGGTGGTGACACGTTGATAGGCGAAGACGAGGTCACCGAGCTCTCCGAGAAGGATCGGGCCCTGACCAAGGGTGACCCGCTGCGCGGGGTGCATGCGTTTTACGCGTCGTCCGCACGAGAGTGGTGGGCTCCGCTGCGGGCCAACCACCGAGTATTCAGGCGCAACGCGCTCGTCGCCGCGCTCGACAAAAGCAGTGAGTTCGCCGGTCGGGCGATTCACGAGTGGTCGGCGCAAGTCTTCCGAGACGACGAGGGCACCATTCTCGGCGGCCAGTACCGCAACATGATCCGCACCGAGCGCAGCAAAGCTCGCGGCCGCAAGAAATACGAGTCGATCGAACCCAAGACCTGGACAGCCGAGGAGATCGCCGAGATCGACGAACGCTACGCGCGGGAATCCCCGCGTGGTGCTGAACCGCAGTGGTGGGAAGACGTCAACGAGGGCGATGCAATCGGCACGTTGACCAAGGGACCGCTCACCGTCACCGACATGGTCTGCTGGCATGTCGGCATGGGCACCGGTATGTACGGGGTGCGTCCCCTGCGGTTGGCGTGGCGCAACCGCCAACGCATTCCCCGCTTCTACACCCCGAACGACCACGGCGTGCCCGATGCGCAGCAGCGCGTGCACTGGGAACCGGACGCGGCCCGAAATGCCGGCAACCCCACCACTTTTGATTACGGCCGGATGCGTGAGACGTGGTTGATCCATCTGTGTACGGACTGGATGGGGGACGACGCCTGGTTGTGGAAGCTGGACTGTGAGTTCCGGTTGTTCAACTACGTGGGTGATCTGCACACAATCACCGGCACCGTGACTCGAAAGTACCTTGCCGAAGGCGAGCGCCCCGCGGTCGATATCGAACTCGCGGCGACCAACCACCGCAACGAGATCACCACACCGGGACACGCGACCATCCTGTTACCCAGCCGGGACCGCGGCCCGGTCCGGCTGCCGGATCCGCCCGGCGGAGCGACGAACCTGACGGATCTGCTCGCAGCCGTATCGGCTGAATTCGCAGAACGGTGACAGCCGCCGTGACATATGCGAGCGTTCAAGGACTTCGGGCCGAGCACCGAGGCCCGGTTTTGTGCCTTACCCTGGACCGCGCCGAGCGGCGCAACGCGGTCAATGACACGATGCTCGACGCATTGATCGAACACCTCGCCGCGGCAGGCATCGATGAGGCGGTGCGTGTCATCCGCATCGACGCCGACGGACCGGACTTTTGCGCGGGATCCGATCTCATCGCGAACAATGCGAAGTCGGAGCGAAAGCCGCGGGTGGGCAGTACTCAGCGCCGGCTACCGAACAAGGCCAACCGGCTCATCCCGTTGATGCTGGAGACACAGGTGCCGATCGTCGCGGTGGTGCGCGGCTGGGCGGCCGGCTTGGGGTTTCACATCGCGTTGGCGTCCGACTTCTGCGTGGCCGCCGACGACGCTCGGTTCTGGGAACCGTTCATGGCCCGCGGTTTCACACCGGACAGCGGCGCCGCATGGTTGCTGCCTCGCGTAATCGGGATGGTGCGGACCAGACAGCTACTGATGCTCGGCGAGGAGATCTCCGGGGCCACCGCGGCCGACTGGGGCATCATCCACCGCGCTTACGCACCCGAGCAATTGGCCTCTGCCGCAGAGGAGCTGGTGGCCAAACTCGGTGAGGCGCCCACGGTTGCCCTCGGGCTCACCAAGTGGCTGCTGCACAGCGGCAACGGACTCGATCTCGACCGCCATCTCCAGAACGAGGCCCTGGCGCTGGAATTATCGAGTCGCAGCGACGATTTCAAGGAGGGCCTGGCGGCCTTCCGTGACAAACGCGACACGAAGTTCCAGGGCCGTTGACGGGATCATGACTCGGTTGCCGATCACCCCCGACACCTCCGCAGCCGACGCCGTCGACACGGTGCGGCAGTGGATCGCCGCCAAGGTGCCCGCGGCGTGGCGCTCGGCCGCCGCCGAAGGGCCCGCGGCCCTGCGGGCCGTCCGCACCGCGGCCGATTACCGGGATTGGTATGCGGCATTCGCCGACTCGGGACTGGTCGCACCGACCTGGCTTCCGGAGCTCGGTGGTCTCGGCGTCGGCAACGACATTGCACGTGCGATTGAGGCGGTTCTCGCTCCGCTCCGGCTCACCCGGCTGAATCCCTTGGGGCTCAACAACGCCGCGGCGGCGTTGTTCAGTCACGGCACCGAGGAGCAGCGGCTGCGCTTCCTGCCGCCCATCGTCCGCAACGAAGAGAAGTGGTGTCAGCTTTTCAGCGAACCCGGCGCAGGTTCCGATCTCGCGTCGTTGGCAACCCGGGCCGTACGCGACGGCGATCACTGGGTGATCTCCGGACAGAAGGTGTGGACCACCTGGGCCGACGAGGCGGACTTCGCGATCCTGCTGGCGCGCACCGATCCGGACCAGCCCAAGCACCAGGGAATCACGTACTTCCTGCTCGACATGCACCAACCGGGCGTCGAGGTGCGACCGCTGCGCCAGATCACCGGCGAAGCGGAGTTCAACGAGGTCTTCCTCGATGACGCGCGGGTGCCCGACGAGCATCGGGTCGGGGAGATCAATGACGGCTGGCGAGTCAGCGCGTCGACCCTGTCCAGTGAGCGGCAGATGGTTTCCGGATCGGGATCGGGCGGCATGGGCCGCCTGGGCGGTTCCGGCGCTGAGCGCTTGATCTCCCTGGCCCG
>DASTKA010000662.1:0-2774 GCA_035716165.1 Mycobacterium sp.
TTCAGGGCGGCGAGACCGATTCCGACTCGGCGTTGTTAGACGTCATCAAAACCAGCGTGGTCTCGATTCCTGGCGCTCAATACGCGGGCGTCACCCTGGTAGAGCAGGGCGGCGATATCACCACGGTGGCGGCCACCCACGATTTCCCGAGATGGCTGGATGACATCCAGCGCGAGGTGCGCGAAGGCCCCTGCCTATCAGCAGCGTGGAACCAGCACACCATCCATATAGAGGACCTTGCGAGCGACGACCGCTGGCCCCGGTACCGCGATATGGCGCTGGAGCGCACGCCGGTGCGTTCGGTCCTTTCCTTCCGCCTGTTCGACGACGGGAAGGTCGTGGGTGCGTTGAACTTTCACGCCGAGAGGGCCGGCGCGTTCGATGACGAATCCATCGAGGTGGGATTGATCTTCGCCGCGAACACCACCCTGGCCTGGAACTCCATGCGGCGCGAACAACAGTTTCAAAGCGCCCTGGCCAGCCGTGACATCATCGGCCAGGCCAAGGGCATGCTGATGGAACGTTTCGACATCAGTGCCGTGGCCGCCTTCGAGCTTCTGTGCAGACTTTCGCAACAGTCGAACACCAGGCTGGCCGACATCGCCGAGAGGCTGATCGCCGTCGACCATCCACCGACAAGGGGATAGCTCCTCGCGGAATCGCTGCGCGGCCAAGGCCGCGTCAAACGGGTTCGTCGTCATCCCCCGCGCACAGGAGTTTTTCCGGGTGATGGAACGTATTGATCCTCGGTTGCCCGTAATCAAGATGCGCCGGCGGTATCCATTCGGTGTCGCCGCTGCCGTTGGTGCGGGTGGCCCACCCCTTCTCGACCAGCCGATTGTCCGGACCGCACGCCAGGGTGAGGTCGTTGATGTCGGTGCGGCGGGTGACCACCCAGCCCTGGACGTGGTGAACCTGGCTGTGATAGGCGGGAGCGTCACAGCCTGGCTTGGTACACCCACGATCTCTCGCGTACAACACGATTCGCTGCGCCGGGGAGGCCAGCCTCTTCGTGTGATACAGCGCCAGCGCCTTACCCTGGTCGAAAATCGCCAGGTAGTGGTGAGCGTGGGCCGCCCAGCGGATTACATCCGACATGGGCACCAAGGTGCCGCCACCGGTCAGTCCCCTGCCGGTGGCGGTCTCCAGCTCCTTCAACGTGGTGGTCACGACGATCGACACGGGGAGCCCATTGTGTTGGCCCAGCTCGCCAGAGGCGAATAGCGCGCGCAGTCCGGCGAGGAACCCGTCGTGGTTGCGCTGAGCTTCGGAACGGTTGTCGCGCCGTACCGCAACATCGTCGGGTGCTCCGTCGACCACCGGGATCTCGTCCTCGGGGTTGCACGCCCCCGGGGCGGCGAGCTTGGCCAGCATGGCCTCGATGGCGGCCCGCAACTCGGGGGTCACCATGCCACTGAGGCGCGACATCCCGTCGAATTCCTGCTTGCCCAAGGCGATCCCGCGCTTACGGGTCCGCTCCTGGTCGCTGAATTCGCCATCGGGGTTCAGCCAATCCATGATCCGCTGGGCGTATTTGGCCAACTCGTCGGGCCGATATCCGGCGGCCTTCTGAGCCAGATCGGCTTCGGCGGCGTCCCGGGTCAGCAGGTCCACATCGACAGGTAGGTGGGCGAAAAAACCGCGGATCACCCGCACATGCTCGTCACCGAGGAGGCCCTCGCGTTGCGCAGCCGCGGTCGCGGGCAGTACCGGCGCCAACGGCTCACCGGTCAACGCCCGGCGATTCCCGAGATCCTCGGCTTCGGCGATGCGTCGGCCGGCCTCACTCTTGCTGATGCGCAATCTATCGGCCAGCGCCGACCGCAGCGTGCCGCCCAACTCTTCTTCGCCGGCTTGCGCCCCGAGCTGGTTGGTCAAGCTGTGCTGAGGTGTGCGCAGCCGGCGCGCCGCGCGTTCCAACCGGTCCAAGGCCCGTAACCGTTCCGGAGTGGTGAACACGTCAAACGACAACTCGCACAAGCGTTCCAGGTCGGCATCCAGCGCGTCGAAGACCTCGACGATGTCTTCACGACTGCTCGCACCCATACCTCGGAGTTTACGAAGGGGTACCGACAACTATGTCCAGGCTGAGACCATTGAAACCACAGTGACACAAGGGATTACAGAGAACCGAGGGTCCCTCACCGAACAAGCTTCACGCGTCGAGCGAAAGGTCCTTGCGGAAGCGCTGCATTCCGTCGATCTTGTCGTCCAGGCCGGCGTCGGGCCCGGCATAGAACATCCACGGCATCGTGATGATGCCGGTGACCCCGGCGTCCTCGACGCGCTGGTAGTCGGCCGTGGTGAACGCATCGGTCAACGGCGTCAGAATGGTGAAATCGTCCATGGTCAAACCTTTTTCGGCGCGCAGCTCGCGCAGCCGTCCGACCGCCTCGATGGCCCGTTCCGCCTTGATCAAATCCCCGATCCAGCCGTCGTTGCGGGCCGCGCGGCGCAACGCGATATCGCTGAGCCCGCCCACATACACCGGTATCGGCGGCGGGGTGGGCTGCATCTCGAGGCGCGGCGCCCGGTAAAACTCGCCCTCGAACTCCGTCCATCCCGGCGCCCACAGCGCCCGCATCAGCTCGATGATCTCGTCGGTGCGCTTGCCGCGGGCCTCGAATCGCTCACCCATCAAAGCGAATTCCTCGCGGCACCAGCCGACGCCGATGCCCAGCTCCACGCGGCCCGACGCCAGAACCGCAGCGGTGCCAATGGCTTTGGCGGCCGAGTACGGGTTGCGCATCGCGGGGATGTAGACGGTGTTGACG
>DASTKA010000663.1:0-9271 GCA_035716165.1 Mycobacterium sp.
GCGGCCAGAATTCCCAGTCCCGACGTCGTCGAGTCGACGGCGTTCAGCGAGTTGATGGAGTTGAGTGCCACTTGCGAATCGATGAACGACGTTGGGTTCAGCAGCCCGCTGGTGGTAAAGGCGTTGGACAAGTTGGCGACCAAGGCGTTATTGAGGAAGCTTCCAAACACGTTCCCGTCGGATCCATCCAAAAAGTTCATGAGTCCCGCGAGCCCGGGCTGGCCGGGCCCGTTGATATTGGGCGCGAGTCCTAGCCACGCAAGCAGTCCCCCCGACGGGTCGCTGGCGCCGCTCGAGGCGCTATTGGCGGCGTTGGCAACTGCGGCGGCTTGTCGGGCCGTTCCCTCGCTGGTGGTGTCGGATTGCGGTTGTTGGAAAGGCGCCATCTGGGTTGCCGCGCGCGAGGAGGTGGCGTAGCTGGTCATCGCGGCGGCGTCTTGAGCCCACATCTCGCCGTATTGGGCCTCGTTGGCCGCAATCAATCCGGTGTTCTGGCCGAACAGGTTGCTCGCCACCAAGTTGGTCAGCTGGGTGCGGTTCGCCGTGACGAGGGCCGGGGGCACGGTCGCGGCAAAGGCGGCCTCGTAGGCGGCCGCGGCCGAATTGGCCTGTGCGCCGGCATGATCGGCCTGGGCGGCGGTGGTGTTGAGCCACTCGAGATACGGTGCGACCGCTCCCGACATCTTCGCCGAGGACGGACCCAACCAACCCTCACCGGTGAGCGCCGCTACCACCGATTCATAATTAATTGCGGCGGAACGCAATTCAGTGGAAGTGGCGTTCCACGCGGCCGCGGCGGCCAGCATGGATTCCGAGCCCGGGCCGGAATACATTCTGGCCGAGTTGATTTCCGGCGGCAATCCCGCGTAAAGCGACATGACATCTTCTCCAAAGGTTCTTAGCCGGCGGCCGGCGGACGTGGCATGACGACGGGTTTGAAGCCGTATTTCGGGATGGCGCGGCGTAGCCGCCTGCCGGTGGCGCCCATCGGCCCAGCGACGCCTCCGGGCCCGCCTGCCGCCGGGGCGGCCGCCGAATCGGTGAGACCCGTAACGCCGGTGGCCTGCACCGCCGTTTGACCGGGGGTGATATTGGCCGCCGACGCCCAGCTCTGCGGCACCGACATCGACCCCACCGGGTGCGCGTTGCCTATCCCAGCGGACGCGCCGCCCAGGCCGGCCGAGCCCACCGTGGTGGACGCCAGGTCGGCTGTGGCCACGCCCTCGGCGTCGGCGGCGAAGTCCCCCAGGCCCCCCAGCGTCGTGGCGTGCTGCGCGGACAGTAGGCCCTGCGCCGTGGCGATGATGAATTGCGGGTTGAATGGCCCACCGGCGAGGGAGCCGTTGACCACCGCGGTGCTGAAGAAGTTGCCGTTCGTGAAGGTTCCGAATGCTGAATTGTCCGAACCGCTCAGCAGCCCCGGCAGGTACGACGACAAAGACTCTGGCGAGGAGGAGCTGGCAGTGTCGGCCGCCGACGAGACGGCGGACTGCGCGGTCCCCGCCGGTGTTTGGGCCGCCTGCGCAGCCGCATTGGTTTGCGCGGCCACACCTTCGGCGTTGGTGTTCGTCTGCGGCGTGGTCAACGGCGTGAATTGTGCAGCTGCATTCGATGCGGCGGCATAGCCGTTCATCGCGCCCGCGTCCTGAGCCCACATTTCGGCGTATTGGGCCTCGGTGGCCGCGATCGCCGGGGTGTTCTGACCAAAGACGTTGGTTGCAACCAACATCGCCAGTTGCGTGCGATTGGCCGCGACCACGGCCGGGGGCACGGTCATCGCAAATGCCGACTCGTACGCGGTCGCGGCGGCGAAGGCTTGGCTGCCGACCTCCTCGGCCTGCGCGGCGGTGCCGTCCAGCCAACCCAGATATGGCGCCGCCGCGGCCAACATGGACATCGACGAAGGACCCAGCCAGCCTTCACTGCTGAGCTCAGTGACCACCGATCCGTAAGAGGTTGCTGCGGAGCGCATTTCGGCTGCCATCGTGTTCCAGGCAGCAGCGGCGGCCAGCATCGGACCCGATCCGGGGCCGGAATAGATTCTGGCCGAGTTGATTTCCGGCGGAAACGCCGCAAAGTCGAACATGGTTCCCCCTCGGGGGCTCAGCGGGCCGCCGCGGCATTGGCCGCCTCGGTGACCGCGTACGATTCGGCGCTGGTCCGCAAGGTGGCCACGAAGTTTTCGTGTATCGCTGCAGCCTGGGCGCTCAGCGCCTGAAATGTCTGAGCGTGCCGTGCGAATTGCGCAGCGGTCAGCAGTGACACGTCGTCGGCGGCAGCGGGCACCACTCCCGTCATCGGGGCGGCAGTGGCCGAACTCTGAGCGGTCAAGGCCGTACCGATCTCCTGCAGGCGACCAGCGGCGACGGCCAACGATTCCGGCTGTGCAGTAACAAACATCATCGCAATCTCCCCAACGAAGATAAGTTGAGCCCGCGGGCTCTGGGCATGCCAAGGGCGCGCTTCTACACCACACCGCAGCGATCACGCAGCGGCGGAAAGTTGCTTATTTACAAGCCAATTCAGGCAGAAACGCTACCGAGGTCGGATCGAAACGAACTGGTCAACGATCTGGAATACGGACTAATTCGCTCTCACCTCCTCAAGACCAGGGCACACGGGGGTGCCACACTTTGCACACGGGGAGGAACAACCAGGCGAAACCGCCGGCTGCGGCACCCCTCTCGTCAGAGTTTCGGCACCACACGGCGTATCCGGCCGATGAAGGCCGGAAGCCACTTGGGCTCAACCCTTAATCCGGGAGGAGCTGTCCTGACCCTGGGCGTCTCTCGACGTTCGAGGTCAGTGGCCTGTGTCCGTGCAGACGCCTCACCTAGCGAGGTGCTTGCACTGGCAATGGTGGCACTCAACTTTGGCTGAGTCAAGCTGGGTTACAACGCAATCCCAACGGCTTACGCCCCGGTCACGTTGCGTGAGCGCGCATCGGCAGTGAAACGCACGCGACTCCGGGCTAATCCGACTTCTTCTCGGCGACCGCCGCGCTGAGGCCCTCGGCGAGATCCTCCTGGGTCAGTTCCTTGAACCGCAGCAGTTGGCGTTCGCTGAATTCGGTCACGTCGCTGGCCAGCACCGCGTCCAAGTCTTCGTCGTCCAGACGGAAACTGCGGTGGTCGCGTGCCTTCTCCACCACGTTGCGCACGAAACCCGCGTTGCCGAGCGTATCGATACCGCGGATGAGATCGCCGTCCTCCGAATAACTTTCGTCGAGGTAGAACCTCGTGTACGACGGCAGCAGCGCCTGCGCCGATTCGTCGGTGATGACGTCTTCGTTCTCCTGGCCCATCAACCGGGTCAGCGCCACCAGCTCGTCGGGGGTGTAGCTGAAGAACTCGATGACGGTCGAAAAACGCCGTCGCAGACCCTGATTCACCTCGAGCATCTTGTCCATGGCCTTGGCGTAGCCGGCGCCGAAGACCACCAGCTCGTCGCGATGATTCTCCATGTACAACAGCAACGTGTTGATGATCGCGTTGCCGTACGGGTCACCCTGTTGGTAGCCCTTCTCGTGCAGCGTGTGCATCTCATCGAAGAAGACCGCGCCACCCAGGGCGCCCTCGAGCATCTCCTCGGTGTTCTTCTCGGCGTCGGCCATGTACCGGCCCAGCAGCTTGGTGCGGCTGGTTTCTACCACTACCGGCTTGCGCAGGACGGTCAACCCGCACAGTTGCTTGCTGAAAGCCCTTGCCACCGAAGTCTTTCCGGTACCGGGCGGACCGAGCAACAGCGTGTGGCGCGATGTCACGGGCACCGGAAGGCCCATCTTGGCACGCGCCAGGTTCACCTTGGTCGTCGACTTGATGAGCTTGATTTCGCGCTTGGCGCGTTCCATGCCCAGCATGGCGTTGAGTTCGGCGTCGCCTTCCGCGAGGTATTTCGCCGCCTCTTCGGCGTGGCGAGCGGCCTCGGTCTCGGCCCGGGTCGGCGCGCTGTCGGGGTCCCACGGGTCGGTCCTGGCCTCGATGGTTTCCGGGTCGGTCAGAACCAGGCGAAAGGTGGGGTTGTCCAGCGCTTCGCGGGCCGGGGTGAACTTCGGATCCCGTGAATAGACCCGCCGGAGCAGCTCGACGGCCTCGTCCTCGCGGCCAAGGTGCCGCAGGCACATGCCCTGGGTGTACAGCGCGATGTTGGCCGCGCTCGGCACCCGGTCGCCTTCGATGGCCTCCCGCCCCCGCCGTAAGGCCTCCTCGAACACGCCCAGTGAAGCCAGCGCCGTGGTGGCCATCGCCGCTCCCGCGGCCTTCAGTTCGGGTTGCCGCCAGCTCTTCCCCTCGGAGAACTGGTTGAGCACGTCGGGCCACCGAGCGGTGCGGAAATACAGCACGCCGCGCACGTAGCTGACCAGTTCCTCGTCGACAGGGTGGCGGGGTTCCACGCCGTCGATCAGTTTCGCGGCTTCCTCATAGCGTTTCGCCTCCGCCAGCACCGCGGCGTACGCGCACGCCAATGACTCCACGCTGGTCACCGCGAGGCGCAGGAACAATCCATCGGAAACCTCGGGACGGAACTGCAGCTCGGTGACCCCGAGGCGGCGGGTCTCCCATCCGAACGTCCGGATCGAGGACCACGCACCGGAAAGCACATCGATGCTCTGCTCCCCCGCCAGGATTCGCGCGAGCCAGGCATCACACATCCCTGGATCCAGGTTGGTCGCGGTGGAGAACATCTGCGACGCAACCTGCGGATTGTGGCTGGGCTGAAGCCCATTGACCGAGACGCCGGAGGCCAACAGGCCCGCCACCATCGCGTTACGGGCGCCTTCAGCGGTTGATTGCGGCCTCGTCATTGCGCTACAGCTGCGCCCGTCGAGCTCCCCCTCAGCTGGTCGACGGATAGCGCAAGGTCAGCATCGTCCGCACGCAGTGGACGGCTCGGCACCACCAGCAGCGGGTGCGCAGTCGGGGCGGGCAGGCTGGCTCGTACCGCGGCGAGCTGGCGTCCGGTGAGACGGTTGAGGCCCGACGAGACGTTTCTGCGCAACCGCTTCTCGGTGTGGTATCGCACCCAAGCCGATATCAGCGGCCGGCCGCCGCGCGAGGTGAGCCGGATGGTCAGCACGGTCGCGAAGGTCTCGTCTTCCCACAACTCGTTCAGCTTGTCGGTGGTGATGTCGGACGGCGACAACCAGAAGCTGGTGACGAATCCGTTGAAGTGCTTGAGGCGGCGCCATCCGGGCCGACTCCAGGTGGGTTCCAGATCGGCGAGCACCGCTCGGTCGACTTCGGCGAGCTCCTGCGCCGTCAACGGCCGGGCCGCACAGGTCAGCCCGTCGAGGTCCTGAGCGAGCCGCTCGGTGGCCGCCACCAGAGTCGACGCCAGCGAATCGCGCGCGGCGACGGCGGCGACGTTGCGTTGCGGGTTCATCCGCAACACCAGCCAGGTGCGGCGAATGTACGAGGTGGGCTGATCGTTCGCCACCTCCCACTCTTCCGGGCCCCAGTCGTCGAGCTTGGACAACTCGGCGGCTCCGGCTCCGGGGCCGCCGCGGCGGACTTTCACCGACACGATGTCGATGTCGTCGAGATGAATGTCGAACTGGCGCAGGCCCGAAGCGACGGCTGACACCAGCAAGGTGGGGGGCGAGTTGCGGTGACGAAGGCGCGAGGCCGCCTCGTCGTCGCCGCCGTCGATGGCGATCACCGTGACCAGCTGGCCTTCGTGCTGCCGGACGCCGACCGTGTCGCGGCCGTACTTGCGCTGGTAATCGAGGGCCGGGTTGCAGCCGGCAGCCAGCGCGGAGCCCGGGTCGGCGGACCAGTCCCACAGCCACGTGGCCAGCCCCGACGTCAGGGTGAGGCCGTGATACGTGACCAGCGACACCAGCGTCACCGCCAGCGCGAGCGCGACACCCACCCAGAACGCGATGCGATACGTGCCCTGCCAGGACTCGGGGCAGTGACTGGCCACCACCAGGATCACGACGTCGACCACAAACACAGTCGTCAGCCGCGGCCACGACAAAGACAACCCAAACCTGCGCTGAGCCTTCATGAGTGTTGCTGCTCCGCCCCTATTGCTGTTTCCGCGATCGCTTCATCAGCATCGCCGTACCGAAAACTCCGCCGCCGATGAGCAGCGCCCCTAGCAAGCCACCGCTGGCCACCCACACCGGAACCATATCCCGGCGCGGGGCGGGTTTCGGCATGTTCAGCGGTGCCGAGAGTTGCTGCGGCGGTTTCACCGGACCATCGGGCACGTCCCAGGTCAATGCCGCCACCGGATCGACGACGCCGTGCCCGACCTGGTTGTCCACGCCCCGCGCCGGAGCGCGGGCGGTACGGGTCAATCGGTTGACGACCTGATACGCCGACAGCTGCGGGTACTTGGCCCGAACCAGCGCGGCAACCCCGGACACGATCGCCGCCGAGAAGCTGGTGCCGGCCGGAACCAGCAGCGTGTTGTCGGGTCCGTCGATCGCGTTGATCAGGCCGTCGTCTCGGGGCGACAGCCCGATGACGTCGGTGCCGGGTGCGGCGATCCCGACCCACGGCCCGGCCACGCTCGTCGACGCCTGGCCCTGGTTGCCCTGGCTCATCGGGCGGCCGTCGGTGTCGACCGCGCCGACCGTCAGGACGTAGTCGCTGAACCAGGACGGGGTCACCACCGTCGTGACGGCGTTCCAGTTGCGAGGATCGTTGGGTTGCAACGGATCATGAGGAGGGTTCTGCTTGCAGTCCTTTTTGTTGGTGTCACCGGCGGCGGCGACGATGACCGCGTTCTTGTCGACGGCCGCGTAACGCACCGCCGCGCCCAGCGAACGCTGGTCGATGATGTTGCGCGCACTCATGCAGGTCACATCGGAGATGTTGATGACCTGTGCCCCCAAATTGGCGGCATGCACGATCGCCCGCGCCATCGTCTGAACGCTGTCGATCTTCGCCGACGTCTGCGGATCCTCGTCACCGGTATAGGCGTCCTTGAGTCCGAAGGCCTGGCTGGATTGCCGGATCGCGATGATGTCGACATCCGGGGCCACCCCGCTGAACGCGTCCGGACCGGCCTTGGGTGGGGGCGGCGGCGGAGGTGGCGGGTCGAGCGGGCGCGGGCCGCGCAGGTTGTCGACGCCGGCCACGCGCGCGCCACCGGAGTAGCCGGGGATGGTCACCGTGCCGCCGCCGTGGCTGGCAGCCGGCGCTTGCCCGTTGGGCGCCGGCCCGGCCGGGGCAGGTGCCGGGGCGAACGGGAACGGGAACGCGGGCTGTGGCGCCGCCGGTGCCGCAGGCGGCGCTTGTTCCTGAGACTGCGGCGCCTGCGCCGGGGCCTGCGTCGGGGGGACCATCGTCACGGTCTGAGGCAGCGGTGACAGGGTCACCGTCTGCGGCGGCGGCGCTTTCGGTGGTGGCTCGGTAGTGGGGATGGTGACCGGCTTGCGCGGTGCCGCCGGTGGCACCCCGGCACCGGCGGCCGATGCCGCACCGATCATCGACGCCACGATGGTGCCGTGCGCATCGCAGTCGGAGAGCCCGTCGCCGGCCATGATGTAGTCGCCGCCGGGGATGAGGTGTTGGAACCTGGGATGCGGTGTCACTCCGGTATCGATGACGGCCACCTTCACACCGGCACCACGACCGAACTGCCACGCCTCCTGCAGATTCAGCATGTCCATGTACTTGGGTTGGAGCCGGAAGTCGGTTCCCGGCAGGACACCCACCTCGGTGCAGTAGGAGTTCTGCTTCATCGGAGCGCCCGGTCCGGGCGTACCGTCCGGCGGTACCGCGCCCGCGTCGATCGTCGGGGGCGAAATCGCGTAGGCGGGCGGCAAACCGGCTAGTGCCCCCGACGCGAGCAGTGCGGCGGCAATGGTCGCAGCGGACGCGCGACCACGCCACACCTTGCCGTTAGCGATAGCGGATTGCTGCATAGACATTCATCAACCACAATGCCAGCGGGAAAATTGGCATCAGGCAGAGGTATTCAATCCATTCCACGAATTTGCGGAACAGCGGGCTGTAGACGGTGTTGGGCACGACCGCCGCCGACATCAATCCCGCGGCCGGCAGCAGCACCAGGATCGCCGCACTGATCGACACCGCAAGCGGGGACTGCAGCACCAGCGCGTAGCGCAACACGACCGCAGCGACGATCAGCACCGCCGTTCCGGCCAGAGTGATCGCCTGCCACCGGTCGACGTAGGAGCGGCCGCGCAGCATCAGGAAGCCCGCACTGAAGCCCGCCAGCAAGATGGGCAGCCAGCGTTGTCCGGTGTGCGGATCCGCCAGCGCGGTCAGCGAGACGATCATCAGCACGCCGAGCCCGATCAGCAAACCCGACAGGAAGGAGCGGGCGCGTTCGGCCTGGGTCAGCACGTCGCGGACCGAGGCGGGCCCCTCCAGAACCGGAGGGCCACCGTCGGAGCGCACCACGGTGGTGGGCAGGTCGGGCCGGGCTTCGAACACCCATCGGCTGGTGGCCGACGGGAAGACGGGCAGGCGGATGCCGGCCAACCGGCGCGAGATGGCCGGCGCGCTCTGGTAGATCATGACGGACACCAGCACGACGCAGGTGAACAGCGTCACGGCGCTGGTCATGGCGACCATGCGCGCCAGCGCGGCCACCGCCGCGATCAGGCTGATGGTGACCAGCGCGGTGTAGATCGCCAGCCGACGACCCGTGAACCGCAGGGCGAGTATCGCGGCGACGGTGAGGACACCGAAACCCAGTACCGCGTGCGGCGATCCGACGCCGCCGGGCGGCGCCGACGCCGCCGCGATCGACAGCGGGGCGAGGCTGCTCAACAGCATCGTGTCGGCGACGCGCCGTTCCTGGTGCGTGCTCGCCCGCATCAACAGCAGCAGCGAAACGCCCAGGACCACCGCGCCGATCACGCCCGCGTACACCGTCGGCAGCCACGAGTTGTGGTGCCAGCGCCACCAGCCGAGCAGGCCGGCGGCGGTCGTCACCCCGATGGCCACCATCGAGGCACCGACCTGCACCGCGATGACCGGGTCGATGGCGGCGAAGCGCTTGCTGAGATCCGCCGCGACGGCGGTGGAGATGTGCTCGATGACCTGCGAACGGTGCTCGGTGTCCGGGATGAACCGGATCCACAACCGGTCGCCGTCGTAGACTTCCTGCTCGCTCAGCGATTGGGTGGCCCGCAACGGCGAACCGTCGACCAGGCACAGTGCCCAGCGGCCCCGGCCGGACGCCTCCAGCGGTGTCTCGCCAAGCTCACGGAGCCGGCTGTTGACCACCTTCAGCAACGGGTCGGTCATCACCGAGACGGGGGCGTTGGCGTCCAGCAGGACGCCGA
>DASTKA010000664.1:0-4444 GCA_035716165.1 Mycobacterium sp.
CGTGCACGGAGCCGGCAGGTTCCTGGGGGAGCTCGGTGATCTGGAAGGCCAGCCGGCGTTCTACACCGCGATCGTGGTGGTCGAGGGCGAGGTGTTGGCGGTTCCCACGAGCCGGGTGCGTGCTCTGGTCGAACACGACCAAATGCTGAGCGACCTGATTTTGCGTGCATATCTGGTGCGCCGTTCCCTGTTGATCGGGCAGCGCGTCGGGTTCCGGATTAGCGGGTCGTGTTTCTCGCCCGACACCGCCCGTTTACGAGAGTTCGCCGCCCGCAACCGATTACCACACCGATGGCTGGATCTGGAGCGTGACCCCAACGCTGAGCGACTGCTGCACCGTTTCGGCATTCGGCCCGAGGACACGCCGGTGGTGATCTGGGGAACCAGAGTGCTGCGCAACCCCAGCAATGTCGAGCTCGCCCGGGTGGTGGGCCTCACCGTGCCCGACGTAATCAGCGACGAACGCGACGTGATAGTAGTCGGCGCCGGTCCGGCCGGTCTCGGTGCTGCCGTGTACGGCGCTTCAGACGGGTTGCGGACTTCGGCGATAGAGCGGATCGCCGTCGGCGGCCAGGCCGGGACGTCGTCGCGCATTGAGAACTATCTGGGCTTCCCGGCCGGAATATCCGGGTCTGACCTCGCCGAACGCGCATTCCTGCAGGCCGATAAGTTCGGCGCGCGAGTCTCGGTGTCCGCGGAGGCCACCCGGCTGGAATCTGACGGCGGACAGCTCCAGATCACGTTCGCCGACGAGACCGTGGCCGTCGGCCGCTCCGCGGTGCTGGCCACCGGAGCACGTTATCGTCGCCTGGCCGTCCCGGGGATCGATGAATTCCATGGCAACGGAGTGTATTACGCCGCAACCTATCAGGAAGCGCTGCTGTGCGGTGAGGGCCCGGTCGTCATCGTCGGGGCCGGTAACTCCGCCGGGCAGGCGACCGTGTTCCTGGCGACTCAGGTGTCACGGGTATATCTGCTGGTGCGAGGGGACGACCTGGGCAAGAGCATGTCGCGCTACCTCGTCGACCAGATAGTTCAGCATCCGCGAGTGACGGTCCGTCTCAACACCGAAGTCCGCGAAGTCCATGGGGACAAAGCATTGAGATGCGTTGTGGCCGAGAATAATCGGACCGGTGAGCGGGATTCAATCGAGGTACGCGCGCTTTTCGTGTTCATTGGGGCGGACCCGAACACCGAGTGGTTGGCCGGCACGGTCGCGCTCGACCGCAAGGGTTTCATCGAAACCGGGCAGGCCGCGGCGGATCACGTTGCCGGCACGGACGGGCTCACCACCGTCCGCCGCCCGGTCTATTTGGAAACCAGCGTGCCCGGTGTCTTCGCCGCCGGAGACGTGCGCAGCGGGTCGGTGAAGCGAGTGGCATCCGCGGTCGGCGAAGGAGCTATGACGATCCGCCAAATCCACGAGTACTTCGGGATCTGATCGGCGAGCGTTTTAACTCAAATACTTTGTCACACCAAACGTTGTAGTGCTGCCTTCATCTGCTGGGCCCAGCACCGATTTATCTCAGAAGGTCAGCCTGAAGAAGTCGCAGGCCCGATCCCAGTGCTGTGTCGACGGGCTCTCTAAGGTCGGATCAATCAGGCGGAACGACCGCGCCAGGGCGATGCTCAACCCGCCGAACAGCTCCGGCAACATTTGTTCGGTGTCCTCGCTAAAAGTCACATCCGCCGGTGGACGCCGGACCGCCTGGCGCAATAGGTCCCGGACCTCCTCCGCCTCATCGAGCTTGGCGAACTCGCGCATCCGTTCCTGAACGCCTTTGGTGATCGGGAGGTCCTGGGGCACGATGACGTCGCGGCCGTTCCACTTGGCCGCGTCGCGTCCGGCGATGGCGATGCTATCGATCTGCTCGTCGACGAACTCATGGAACCGTCGCAGGTCGTTCTTATCGACCTTGATGCCCGCGGCCGAGTGAAAGAAGCGTTCGAACAGCGGAATTCCCATTGGATGGGTCATTCCATTACCTCCTCGGTGATGTCCCAACCGCCCGGACTAGCCGTATCCCTCCACCACGCGTCCACCCACTGACCGTGTACACCGCGGCAGGCGCGAAACCCTTTGAGGAGCCGCCGAGTCATCGGCTTACGCCGCACTGCCGGTCGCAGGCCGCACGCGTACGGGGACCCTTTTCACGTCCCCGCGCATGCGCACCGCCGATATGATCTCGAACGCCCCGATGACAATCAGGCAGACCCCCACCGCGAGGGTCAACGTGACGATCGACGCGAACGGCGCCGCAAGCACGATTATCCCGGCGAGCAAACTGAGAATGCCGAAGAAGACCTGCCACCCGCGTGCCGGCAGCCCAGGATGGCTGACAGCGGCGACTGTCGTCGCCACGCCACGGAAGATGAAGCCGATGGCGATCCAAATCGCCAACAACAGCACCGCATACGCCTGGCCGAAGTGTCGAAAGGTCAGTATCGCAACGATCAACGCCGCGCCGCCGGCGATGAAATGAAGAATCCGACTCCCCGCAGATACCGGCAACGTGAAGGCGGCGAACACCTGGGCACAGCCGATTGCGAGCAGATACACCCCGAATAGCACGGATGCGACCAGTATGGAGATGCCGGGCCACGCCAAAATCAGCACGCCGAGCAGGACTGATATCAGCCCCGACGCCAGCGCTGCTTTCCATCCGTGCGGCAACAATTCTGTCGTGTCGATCTCAGGCGTTTCCGCGTGTCCCACGTTAACCACTTCTGCACCTCGTTCGTCGTCTGGTCAGGTTGGCAGCGCGGCTTCGCCAAGACGTGCCGCACGTCGGCCAATCGATCACCATGCTCTCCATTGGGCGTGGCGGTGTCGGCTCCGGAGTCGTAGGGTCCTGCGAACCTTTGCGCCGCCCTCTAAATAGTCTGACAATCCCCAGCGTTTTCGCGTCCGCCCAGGAGGTCGAACGTTTCACGCGTGAGTCGTGCTGGGAGTACTACGGATGTCAACTCGGGCCAGGTCCATTCGTGAAGGGCCTACGAAAGACCAGTCAACACCTCGAATTACACGGTCACGACACCGAAGCGTGTCTAACACTCCGACGTGTCGAGGATGCGCTTGGAAACACGGACTTCTCTTACAGCTCTGCGTTCACCGAGGACCCGCCCGAGGCGTACGAACGGCTGATCCTCGACGTGCTACTCGGTGAGCCGTCGCTGTTCCCGGTCAACGAGGAGGTCGAATTGTCCTGGCAGATACTCGATCCGGTCCTCGATTATTGGGCCGCGCACGGTCGACCCGAGTCGTATGAGCCCGGCGCGTGGGCCCCTCTTCGGCGTTCGAAATGCTGCGGCGCGATCCGTGCCAAGCAGACCGGCTAAGCTGTGCGGTCGGGCAACACCGCTGACCTCGCGCTGGTGGCCACCAATCAATCACCGGACACCGCGGACGCCTCATTCATGGCCGCCGCCATTCCCGCCCATGCCGGATGCTGCGCAGCGCAATGTTATTGAGGGTAGCCGTAGAGCCGTTGACGGCCGGTTCCATCGTGGCGGTTTGCGACTGTTGTCCGGCGCTGCAGCCGCTCACCGCGGCGGCGGCAATCAGCACGCACATCGCTGCCGCAGCCCGTCCGCGTGGTACCGAAGAGTTCACGATGTTGTGGTCACCCTGATACGCGGGACGGCCTCAGAGCTTGTTGGCGAGAACGTCCAACTTGCTGATGGCGGGTGGCGAGGCGAACAGCTCGTCGGCCTTCTCCGCGAGGGCCTTTCCAACTGGGCCGCCAAGATGTGCCCCTCGTGCCGCCTCGTCGGGGAAAGCGTCGATAATGCCGAATTCCGACGGACTGAACCGAACCGCAAGCCACGGTTTCGTGCCTGGTTCTTGCTCGACGAGCGGCAGCGACGACAGAAGAAATTTCTCGACTGCGCCCTCCATGCCGGGCTTGGCCTCGAGCCGCACCAGCAATGCCTTTGTCGCCATGGTTGCCCGCTTACGTTGTCGGTTACCGAAAAGCGGAGAACGACGCCGCAACGGCGTAGTGTCCCACCACTTCTCAGTTACCACTGTGCCCAACGGCAGCAGTCCCGGTCTCGTCCCGGCAGTTCAAACATTCTCCGCGGAGTTGGACATCCAGGGTCGACGACGTAAGCCGAGTCGCGATCCGGTTCACCGAACACCCGCCATTCAGCACTGGCTTGAGCTACAGGTGTCACCGTTGTAACGCAAGCCGTGCTGACCGGCCCCAGATAGGCTCCGGCACAGCAGGAATCGTGGATTGAGAACGGGTCTCGCCGACGTTGATATCGCTTAGCGGATGTAGGTCGATTGTGACCGCCCTTGTGACCTCGCTTATCCGATCGACGATCACAAAGCGGCAACACTGCTTGGACGAAAGCCCCACCGGCGCACGCGAACTGAAGGTGCGAAAACAACACTGATCCAGTTCGCGCCGCCGGAAGGCCGAGAGACTACGCGTCAGAC
>DASTKA010000665.1:0-2093 GCA_035716165.1 Mycobacterium sp.
GCCGGTCGTCCGCACACACGTGCAGGTCGACTGGAATCGGGGATAGGAATGTCTTCGCGCTCCCGGCCGGGCTGGTATCCGGCTGACGCGCGCCGCCCTCTCGAGCCGCTCGAGCAGCCCAGCGCGGGAGACTATCCCTCCCCCGGGCATCGGCTTGGGACGAGCCACCTGGTGCCATGACATTCCCCTGCGGGGATTCGGCTGATTCGCCACCTATACCGTCGACGATCGTCCGCATGAGCGCCTGCGTCTACCTGGCAGGCACTCAATTCGCCTACCGGCTAACAAGTGCGAGGCTAGCTCGCTTCAGTAGGAAGCCGGATGCGCAGCGCCCCACCTTCGCAGCTGGTGCCGCCCCGGCAAGATTTCACCTCAGCATCACTTTCGAGTGACGCACCGGGCCGTCCAGCGCTCATACGACTGCGACAGCGCCAGGTCGAAGAACAGCGGGCTCTGGCGGGCCTGGCGGGTGGCCTCCAGGTGCAGCTCGCGCTGGCGTTCGGTGGGTGGCGTGCGATTCAGCGGCCAGCAGCCGGGTGTAGATGCCCGCGGCCTTTCGGCTATTGCCACCCGGAACACCGGCACAAGACTCAATGCCGGAACGCGACGTCGGCCCCCGAGCGTCGCGGGTGGCGTAGACGGTATCAGCGCGGAACTCTACGGCGATGCAATCGTTGCGGACCCTCTTGACAGCAATATGCAAATACGGTCAACTAGCAATAAATAGTAACAAAAACCTCCACTAGGCAACCGGCGCCGGACGGCTAGGCCGTCACGCAGAAACGGCCCAGTCGATCGCACAGAAAGAGACCCGATGACCGCGCAGAGACGGGTTTTTGATGAACGATAAGCTCGCAAGACGTGTTTCCGGTACCGCGCTCGCGGCCGTTGCCTCGTTCGCGGTGTGCGCAGGCCTGCTCGCCACCCCGGTGCAGAGCGCGCTCGCCGACACCGAACAGGCCAGCGCAGCTTCCGTCACCGACCCGCTGCCCTCCGTTTATCCGGTGCCTCAGTCGATGACGGCACAGGGCACAGACATCGGACTCGGTGCAAGCGTCGCGCTGGTCACCGATGCCGGCACCGACCAGCCCGCGATCGACGCAGTCACCCAGCTCATGCACACCAAAGGTGTCCAGGTCGACACCAGCGGCTCCCCCGCTCCCGGCGAGACCAGGATCTACCTCGGCCAGGGCGGGGCGGCGGCGAGCGCACTGCAGAAACTCGGCGTGCAGGATGCATTGGGGTTGCCCGCCGAAGGCTACGTGCTCGCCGACGGCGTGGTGGACGGCCAGAACGCGGTGGTGCTGGACGGGCATGACGGTACCGGCACCTTCTATGCGGTGCAGACGCTGCGGCAACTGATCACCGGGCGCAGCGTCCACGGCGTCGTGGTCCGAGACTGGCCGGAGCAGGCGCTGCGCGGCACGATCGAGGGCTTCTATGGCACCCCGTGGTCAGACGCGCAGCGGCAGGCTCAGATGGATTTCTACGGCTCGCACAAGATGAACACCTACGTCTACTCGCCGAAGAACGACCCGTACCTGCGCGACCAGTGGCGCGACCCGTACCCGCCGGCTCAGCTGCAGGTGCTAAAGACCCTCGTCCAGCGCGCGACCGAGAACCACGTCGAGTTCACCTACGCGCTCTCGCCGGGCCTGTCGGTCTGCTACAGCTCCGCGGCGGACGAGCAGGCGCTAATCGCGAAGTTCCAGTCACTGTGGGACATCGGTGTCCGGTTGTTCTCGATCCCGTTCGACGACATCAACGAGACGTCCTGGAACTGCGCCGCCGACGTCGCTAAGTTCGGGACGGGTGGCGGCGCGGCGGGCGCGGCGCAGTCGTATCTACTCAACGAGGTGCAGCGCGACTTTATCGACACCCACTCCGGCGCGCAGCGGCTGCAGATGGTGCCGACCGAGTACTCCGACGTCACCGATAGCCCGTACAAGACGGCGATCCGCAACGACCTCGACCCGGCCGTTGTCGTGGGCTGGACGGGCGTGGGCGTCATCGCGACCACGATCACCGCAGAGCAGGCGGCGCAGGCGAAGGCTGTCTTCGGCCATGACATCCTGCTGTGGGATAACTACCCA
>DASTKA010000666.1:0-2697 GCA_035716165.1 Mycobacterium sp.
GTCCTGCTCTCCGTGGCGGGAAACGACACCACGCGGCAGACGATCAGTCACGCGATGAAGGCGCTCAGCGACTTCCCCGCCCAAAAGGCTTGGCTGCTCGAGGATTTCGAAAACCGTATCGGAACGGCCGTCGAGGAATTCATCCGCTGGGCCACGCCTGTCATGACCTTCCGGCGCACGGCCGCAACCGATACCGAGCTCGGCGGCCAGCCAATCGCGGCGGGGGAGAAGGTGGTCATGTTCTATTCGTCCGGCAACTGGGACACCGAGGCGTTCGAACATCCGGAGCGCTTCGATCTGAGCCGCGACCCGAACCCGCACCTCGGTTTGGGCGGTGGCGGGGTGCACTTCTGCCTGGGCGCCAACGTGGCCCGCGCGCAATTGCGCGCCATCTTCGGCGAGCTGTTCCGGCAGGTCCCGGACATCCAGATGGGCGAGCCGGCCTATGTCGCGGGCAATTTCATCCACGCCATCGGCAGTATGCCGTGCACCTTCTAATGCGTTGCCAGGGGCGCTAACTCGTCGGCGAGCAGGACCAGCAACTCCGAGCACCCGCCATCGACCTTGACGGCGGCCAGGCCGTCGCCGCGGGTATCGCCGCGATTGATGATGGCCACCGGGATGCCCAGCGCGGCGGCGTGACGCACGAACCGGTAACCGGAGAACACGGTGAGCGACGAGCCCACCACCAGCAGCGCATCGCTCCGCTCGACCAGGCTATAGGCCTGTGTCACAACGTCTTTGGGGACGCTTTCGCCAAAGTAGACGATGTCGGGCTTGAGCATCCCACCGCAGCGCTCGCAATCCAGATAACGGAACGACGCGGTATCCGCGACGACGGCGTCGGCGTCGGGTGCCACCGCAAGCCCGCCGATGGCTTCGGCGCGCTCGATGAACCCGGGGTTGAGCGCTTCCAGCCGTTCGGCCAGCGCGGCGCGGGTCATGGTCGAGCCGCAGCTCAGGCAGATCACCCGCGCGTAGGTGCCGTGCAGGTTGACGACGTTTCGGCTGCCGGCCTTGGTGTGCAGCAGATCGACGTTCTGGGTGATGACGCCGTTGACCACCGACGCGTCCTCGAGCGCGGCCAGCGCCCGGTGGCCCGCGTTGGGCAGCGTGTCGTCCATGTGCCGCCAACCGACGTGGTTGCGTGCCCAATACCGCTGCCGAAAGGCCGGGTCGCCGACGAACTGGCGAATCGTCATGGGATTGCTGGGCGGCGACTCCGGCCCGCGGTAATCGGGGATGCCCGAATCGGTGGAGATGCCCGCGCCCGTCAGCACCGCGATCCGGCGGTCGGCCAGCAGCGTGACGAGTTCAGGGGATTCTGCGCAGCCGCCGGTCACCTTGTCCAGGGTACGGAGTCAGCCGAGGCAGTCCGCCGCCGTCGTGATCTCGGCGGACATGTTCTGCTCCATCATCTTGCACGCCGCGGCGCCCAGGTCGGCGTCGATGTGTGCGACGGCATCGGTCGGGATCACCACGGGGAAGTGCCGGACGTACGCATCCAGGGCCGTGTAAAGGATGCACTGCTCGGTGACCTGACCGGTGATGATCAACCGCTTGGTCTCCAGCCGGTTGAGCAGATACGCCAGCGCGGTCGCATAAAACGCACTGTGGCGGACCTTGGTCATCACGCGGCCTTCGTCCTTCGGCAGGATCGGCTTCACCAGATCCGGCCGGGCGCCATCGCATGCGGCGCCGACGATGTCGGAGAACTGCGCGGTGAAATCACCATAGTTGTCGTTGACGTATATCAAGTCGACGTCATCGGATTCCCGGGCCCGCCGGATCAAATCGGACAAGGGCTCGATGATCTTTTCGACATTGGGTATTAGATTTTCAGCGTCGGGATGCTGATACGTATTCATCATGTCGACCACCAGGACAGCAGTGTCGCTCATGCTGTCGGGGATACCCGGCGGCGACCGGTTGACACGCTCGGGACGACAATGGAAGGGCGATGGACTTTTACAACGCTTACAGCCAGGGCTTTGCCCGCGTCGCCGCGTGCACGCACCACACCACAATCGGTGACCCGGCGGCGAATGCCGAATCGGTCCTGCGATTGGCCAGGGAGTGCCACGACGATGCGGTCGCGCTGGCCGTCTTTCCGGAACTGACGCTGTCCGGGTATTCCATCGAAGACATCCTGCAACAGGACCTGTTGCTCGACGATGTAGAAAAGGCCATCGCGGAAATCGCGGCCGCCTCGGCCGAGCTGTTGCCGGTGCTGGTAGTCGGTGCCCCGCTGCGCCATCGGCACCGGATCTATAACACCGCCGTGGTCATCCACCGCGGCGAGGTGCTCGGGGTGGTGCCCAAGTCTTACCTGCCCACCTATCGGGAGTTCTACGAGCGCCGCCAGCTCGCAGCGGGAGACCACGAGCGCGGCACCATCCGCCTCCTCGGCGCCGAGGTGCCGTTCGGCCCCGACCTGCTCTTCGAGGCTTCCGACGTGCCCGGCTTCATGCTGCACGTGGAGATTTGCGAGGACATGTTCGTCCCGATCCCGCCGAGCGCGCAGGCCGCGCTCGCGGGTGCGACGGTGCTGGCCAACCTGTCCGGCAGCCCCATCACGATCGGTCGCGCCGAGGACCGCTGCCTGCTGGCGCGCTCGGCGTCCTCGCGTTGCCTGGCGGCCTACGTGTATTCGGCTGCCGGGGAAGGCGAATCGACGACGGACCTGGCCTGGGACGG
>DASTKA010000667.1:0-2208 GCA_035716165.1 Mycobacterium sp.
AGCAGCCCGTAGGTATAGCCGTGGTCCAGTGCGGACAGCTGCGCGTCGTTCATGAACTTCACCGGGCCGGTGGTGCCGCCCAGATACAGGGTCCGCGAGGTGATCACCGCCTGGATGACGGCCAGCACCAGCGGCCCACCCAGGCTCTGCAGCATCAGCGTGACCGCCGATACCGGACCGATCTGATCGAAGCCCACACCGGCGATGGCCGACAGAGTCAGGGGGACGACGGCCATGCCGATGCCGATTCCGCCGACCACGATGGGCAGCACCAGGTTCGGGAAGTAGGCGACGCCGCGGTGCATGAACGCCCAGCCGTACAGCATCGCCCAGAACAGCAGGACACCGCCGCCGATGGTCAACACACGTGGCGAGAAGCGGGACACCAGCTGCGAGGAAACGCCGAGGCCGATGCCCATCGCAATCACGAACGGGATGAAGCCGACGCCGGCGCGCAGCGCACTGTAACCGAGGATGTCCTGCACATACAGACCGATGCACACGGTCAGGCTGAACATGAGTCCGCCGGCCAAAAAGATCGCAGTGAAGGTGACCAGCCGGTTGCGGTCACGGAACAGGTTGAACGGCACGACGGGGTTCTCGGCGGTGCGCTCGACGATGACGAAGGCGAGGGCGGCGCCCAGGGCCACGACACCCGACCCGATGGTGGTGATCGACACCCAGCCCTTTTCCGGACCCATCGAGAAGGCGAACACGGCAGCGGTGCACGTCAGGGTGGCCAGCATGGCGCCGGTGGCATCGAGCTTCATCCGCTCGCGGTTGGTCTCCCGCAGCGCGGTGCGGGCCAGGTAGATCATCACCAGGCCGATCGGCACGTTCACCAGGAACGCCAGCCGCCACGACACCTCGGTGAGCGCGCCGCCGACCACCAGTCCCATCACCGACCCGATCGCGGTCATCGCGGCGAACACCGCGGTCGCGAAGTTACGGGCCGGGCCCTTGGGGAACGTGGTCGCCACCAGCGCCAGACCGGTCGGCGAGGCGATGGCCGACCCGACGCCCTGGGACAGCCGCGCGATGACCATGGTCGCCTCGTCCCAGGCGACCGCGCACAGCACCGACGAAATGGTGAACAGCGCGACACCGACGATGAAGGTGCGTTTGCGCCCGATGGTGTCGCCGAGGCGACCACCGAGCAGCATCAGCCCGCCGAATGTCAACACGTAGGCGGTAATCACCCAGCTGCGGCCGGCGTCGGACAGGCTGAGCTCGTTTTGGATCTTGGGTAGCGCGACGATTGCGACGGTGCTGTCCATCGTCGCGAGCAGCTGCATGCCACCGATGGCGATGACGGCCGCAATGAAGCGCCGAGAGGGCAGCCACGTCGGGTAGTACTTGCTGAAGCGCGTTAAGGCGGTCTCCGCCGGGGGCTTGGCGGTGGTCTCCGCAGCGGGCACCGGGGCCGGCCGATCGGGGCGCGCTGCGGCAAAATTTTGCACCGCGCGCTCTGCATCGTTGAGAGCCGTCATAAAGGGTTACCTTACAGTAATCTTAAGAATCGTTTAAAGCCCGAAGGCCGCCACAGCCCCGATCACGATGATCGCGGGAGGTCGGATACCGTCGGCACGGATCTTTTCTGGCGTGTCGGCCAGCGTGGCCCGCAAAGTGTGTTGAGCGGCGGTCGTTCCGTGCTGAACGACCAACACCGGCGTATCTGCAGGTCGGCCGCCTTTGAGGAGGACGTCGGCGAAAAGTTCGATGCGTTCGACCGCCATCAGCAAAACAATGGTGCCGGTCATTGCAGCCAACGCATCCCAATTCACTAACGATTCGGGATGACCGGGTGGGAGATGGCCGCTGACCACCACAAACTCGTGATTTATCGCCCGATGGGTGACGGGAACGCCCGCCAAAGCGGGCACGCCTATGGCACTCGTCACACCTGGGACGACGGTGACCGGGATCCCGGCCTCGACGCAAGCCAGCACTTCTTCGTAGCCGCGGGCGAACACGAACGGGTCGCCGCCTTTGAGGCGCACCACGAAGCTGCCGGCGCGGGCGCGCTCGATCATCACCTCGTTGATCGCGTCCTGGGCCATGGCCCGCCCGTAGGGGATCTTGGCGGCGTCGATGACTTCGACGTGCGGGGGCAGTTCGGCCAGCAGTTCCGGTGGCGCGAGGCGGTCGGCGACCACGACGTCGGCCTGCGCCAGCAGGCGGCGGCCGCGCACGGTGATGAGTTCGGGG
>DASTKA010000668.1:0-4863 GCA_035716165.1 Mycobacterium sp.
AGATCGACGATCAGACGGCCATCATGGAACGCGAGGTCGAGGGCTCGGCCGAGGACGTGCTGGCGCCGTCTAATCGTCGCCGCTAGCCTGCTCCAACAGGCTGCGCCGGTAGGACTCCATCGCCACCAGGTCGCCGAATAGTGCGTGGTACTCGTCGCCCTGATCGATCGGCGACATACGCTGCAGTTTCGACTTGACTTCGGCGATCTGCCGGCCCATCCACACCTCTTGCAGCCGGGCGAGCACGCCGCCGATGTAGCGGGGCAGCTTCTCCTCGTCGACCTGAATGGCCTCGACACCCAGCTCGCTGGCCAGGCCCGCGGTCAGGGGTGAAGAGGCCTGATCGCGTACCGCCTCGATCCATTGCGCCCCCGTGACGCCGCTCGAGGTGCCCCCGGCGGTCTCGATGGCCGCGCGGATGGCCGCGTACCCGGGGTGGGTGAAGCTTTCGACCGTCAGCGTGTCGAATACCGGACCCGCGAACGCCGGGTACTGCAGGGCCGCCTTGAGCGCCTCACGTTGTGGCCACAGGGTGGGGTCGCGTGGGTCCGGACGGTCCGCGGCGGCCTGGGGCGACTGTGCGCCGCGTCGGGGAGCCTTGGGGCCGGAGTTACCGCGGTTCTGGGCGCTGGAGGTCTTGGCCTGGCTGCGCACCCTGTCGATGACCTGCGCGACGTCGTCCCAACCGACCCACCCGGCGAGCTGGCGGGCGTACTCGTCGCGCAGCGTGGGGTCCTTGATCTGGCTCACCATGGGTACGCAGCGGCGCAGCGCGGCGACGCGTCCCTCGGCGCTGTCGAGGTCCATCTCGGCGAGCGCCGACCGTATCGCGAACTCGAACAGCGGTGTCCGCCGCGCTACCAGGTCACGCAGCGCGCCGTCGCCGGACTTCAGCCGCAGATCGCACGGATCCATGCCGTCCGGCGCGACGGCCACAAAAGACTGCCCCGCCAGGTTCTGCTCGCCGCCGAAGGCCTTGAGCGCGGCGGCCCGCCCGGCCGCGTCGCCGTCGAAAACGTAGATCAGTTCGCCGCGAAAGAAACTGTCGTCCATCATCAGTCGGCGCAGCATGGACAGATGCTCGTCGCCGAACGCGGTGCCGCACGACGCCACCGCGGTGGTGACCCCGCTCAGATGCATCGCCATCACGTCGGTGTAGCCCTCGACGACGACGGCCTGATGTCCCTTGGCGATGTCGCGTTTGGCCAAGTCGATGCCGAACATCACGTTCGACTTCTTGTACAGCAGCGTCTCGGGCGTGTTGATGTACTTGGCTTCCATCGGGTCGTCGTCGAAGAGCCGCCGGGCCCCGAAGCCGATGACCTCGCCGGCCGAACTACGAATCGGCCACAACAGCCGGCGATGGAAGCGATCCATCGGCCCGCGGCGGCCCTGGCGCGACAGGCCGGCCGCTTCAAGCTCTTTGAACTCAAAACCCTTGCGCACCAAATGCTTTGTCAGCGAATCCCAGCCCGACGGCGCGAAGCCGCAACCGAAGTGACGGGCCGCCTGGGCATCGAAGTTCCGCTCGGTCAGATACTGCCGGGCCGGTGCTGCCTCCGCGGACTCCAGCGCCGCCGCATAGAACTCCGCCGCGGCCGCGTTGGCCGCGACCAGCCGGCTGCGACTGCCGCGGTCGCGCTGCACGCTGGTCGCCGGGCCGGAGTAATTGATCGTGTGGCCGATCCGGTCGGCGAGCAGTTCGACGGCCTCGACAAAGCTGACGTGTTCGATCTTCTGGATGAACGCGTACACGTCGCCGCCCTCACCGCAGCCGAAGCAGTGAAAGTGGCCATGGTTGGGGCGGACGTGGAAGGACGGCGACTTCTCGTCGTGGAACGGACACAGGCCCTTGAGCGAATCGGCGCCGGCACGCCGCAATTGGACGTAATCGCCGACGACCTCGTCGATGCGCACCCGCTCGCGGATGGCCGCGATGTCGCGATCGGGAATCCGGCCGCGACCCCGGGCACGGCCGTCACCCTCCGCGCGTGAACCTGCCGGGCTTGACATCGGCTCAGTCTAAGACGCGACGGCGCAGGCTAGCCGGTGCCGATCACACCGCAGGCGACCCGATCCATCGCGTTCTCGGTGTCCTGGGCGCCGTGCAGCATCAGGGCGGTCTTGTTGCCTCCGAGCAGGTCGTCCCGGTTGAACGAATCGGTGGTGGTGACCAGGTACGCCGAGCCATCCTGACGGACCTGGAGCGACGCCAGGTCGCCGCTTTCCGGCTTGCCGGTGTGTCCGGGCGCCTGGTAGTGACCCCCGGCGGACAGGAAGTTGCCGGGTGCGCCGCCGGTGGGAGCCACCGAGTTCGGCTCGCACTTGCCGATCTCGTGAACGTGTAGCCCGTGGATGCCGGGCGTCAGGATGCCGGGCGCGACCGTCTTCACGGTGACGGTCACGTAGTTGCCGGTGAAGTCGAAGGTCGCGGTGGCCGCCGAGCGACCATCGGGCGTCTTCAGGTCCGCGGTGAGCGAGCCGGCGGCGGGCGCCGGCGCCGTCCCGGCGGGCGCAGGAGCGCTCGTCTCACCGGACGACGTCGGACCGGCACTCTTCACTGGCGGAGTGGTGCCCGGCTGGGTGCTCGCATGCTCCGGTGAACTGCAGGCAGTCATGGCGATGACGGGAAGCCCCATCAAGAAGGAGGCCACATAGGGCGAGCCGCTGAATTTCCTCATGCCGGGCAGCCTAACTCGCGGCGGCCACGCCGATTCCCGGACCGGACGACTTACTGCCAACCAGTGACTACGCGCCGGCCTGGCGGGTGTCGATCCGTTCGAGCCGACCCTCGGTGTACGAGGCGATCTGGTCGACGATGACTCGCCACCGGGCGCCGTCGTCGGCGGCGGTGTTGAAGGCCGCAGCAAAGACCGGATCGAGGGTCCGGGGCGCCCCCGCATACAACCAGTGGGCCACCCGGTGAATGCGTTCACGTTGCCCGGCCTGGGTTTCCTGGTGACGCGGATCGGACATGATGAACTGCAACGCCAGGATTTTCAGCAAGGCGACCTCGGCGCGCACCAGGTCCGGAACCTGCAACTCGGCCCGATAGCGCACCAGTGGGCCGGGACCGGCCGCCGCACGCGTGGTGGCAATGGCGGCCGAGGCGAATCTGCCGACCAATTCACTGGTCAACCGCTTGAGCGCGACCGAAGCCGCGAGCGTGGCGTCGTACTTGCCGACCGCGGCGACCACCGGCAGGGCGGAGAGCCGGCGAGCGGCCGCCATGAAGTCCTCGGCGCGCACCCGGGAAAGTTCGCTCTCGCCCAGTTTGGCCAGGGCGGCGGCCTCGTCGTCGTCGGCGAGCACCCGCAAATCGATCCGTTGCGCCACGACACCGTCCTCGACGTCGTGGACCGAATACGCCACATCGTCGGCCCAGTCCATGACTTGCGCTTCCAGGCACATCCGGCCCTCCGGCGCGCCGGCCCGGAGCCAGGCGGCGGACTCGCGGTCGTCTTCGTAAAACCCGAACTTACGTCGCCCTTCGCCGCGGGGCCACGGGTACTTGGTCACCGCGTCCAGCGACGCGCGCGTCAGGTTCAGCCCCGCGCTATTGCCTTGCTCATCAAGGACTTTGGGCTCAAGGCTGGTCAGAATCCGGAAGTTCTGGGCATTGCCCTCGAAGCCGCCGTAGTCCGCGGCGACCTCATCGAGCGCGCGTTCCCCGTTGTGGCCGTAGGGCGGGTGGCCGATGTCATGGGCCAGTCCCCCGAGCTCGACGAGGTCGAGATCGCAGCCCAGCCCGATCGCCATCCCCCGCCCGATCTGGGCGACCTCGAGCGAGTGCGTCAGCCGGGTGCGCGGCGTGTCACCTTCCCGGGGTCCGACCACCTGCGTCTTGTCGGCCAATCTGCGCAGCGCGGCGCTGTGCAGAACCCGCGCCCGATCCCTGGCGAAGTCGCTGCGGTGCTGACCCTCGGTACCCGGCAGACCCGCGGTCTTCGGCGCTTCGGCGACCTGTCGCTGCCGGTCGAAGTCGTCGTAGGGGTCGTGCTGATTCGTGGTCACCGACGCACAGTCTGCCAGGGAATGCCCGCCGCAGTCTGGCTCGACTCATGCCTACTGACGTATGTCGCCACGAGGTTAGATTGGCCCTATGCGTCGCACCGCTCGCCTGATCGCCGTGATCACGACGATCGTCGCGGTCGGCTTCAGTGGCGGACTGCTGCTGGCCCCGTCCGCCGGCGCGCAACCACCATTCCGGTTGACCGACTACATCACTGACAACGCCGGAGCCCTCTCGGATTCCGGTCGCACAGCGGTCACCTCCGCCCTGAGCAAGCTGTACACCGACCGCCACATCCGATTGTGGGTGGTCTACGTCGACAACTTCTCCGGGCAGAGCGCGGCCGGGTGGGCACAACGCACCGTGAGCGACAGCGACCTGGGAAACTATGACGCGCTACTGGCCGTCGGCACCAGCAGCCACGAATACGCCTTCCTGGTGCCCTCGACGATCAAGAGCGTCAACGCGAATCAAGTCGACAAGTTGCGGCGCAACAAGATCGAACCCGCCCTGCACAACGGTGATTGGAGCGGCGCCGCGGTAGCGGCGGCCAACGGGCTTGACGCCTCGCCCGACTCGTCGGGCCGGGTGGCACTTCTGGTGATACTGGCGGGCATTCTCGTCGCGCTGGGGATTCTGTTGCTGGTCATGCGTCATCGCCGCCGGCGCCGCCGGGCCGCGGCGTTGGCCGCGGCGCGCCGGGTCGACCCCGCCGATGCCGACGCGCTGGCCGCGGTGCCGCCGCAGGCGCTCGACGACCTGTCCCGTGAACTGGTGGTGGACGTCGACAACGCGTTGCGCACCAGCGCCAACGAATTGGACCTGGCGGTCACCGAGTTCGGCGAGGACCG
>DASTKA010000669.1:0-3288 GCA_035716165.1 Mycobacterium sp.
CGGCTCGGTGTCGTACAACTCCCGGGCCATACCGGGATACTGACTGCCTTGCCCGGTGAACAGCCATGCCGTCTTCGGCACGTCATGGGATTCGCCGCGAAACAAACCGGGCGCCGGGCGGTTCTCCGCAAGTGCGCCAAGAAGACCCATGGCGGATTCCCGCGAATTGACCACCAATGCGGCCCGCTGCTCCAGGTGTGCCCGGCCCGTCCCGGCGGTGAAGCAGACGTCCGCCAGGGTGGCCTCCGGATGCGCGCTCAACCAGTTGCGGTATTCGTCGGCGAGGCGGGCCAACGCGGCAGGCGTCCGTGCCGAGAGCGGCAGGATGCTGAACCGTCGGTCACCGGGCCGCTCGGCCGGAACCGGCGCCACCTGCATGGGCGCTTCCTCGAGAATGACGTGCGCGTTCGTGCCGGCAAACCCGAAAGAGCTGATTCCCGCGATGCGTCGCTTTCCGTTGCGTTGCCAGGGCCTGGCTTTCGTGACCACTTCCACAGCGAGCCGGTCCCACGGAATGTGGGGCGACGGATTCCGGAAGTGGAGGTGCTGCGGCAGAATCTCGTTCTCGAGCGAGAGGATCACCTTGATCACGCCCGCGATACCCGCGGCCGCCTCCAGGTGCCCGATGTTCGTCTTCACCGAGCCCATCAGCAGCGGCTCGCCCGGCTCACGCCCAGCGCCGAGCACCGCACCGGCAGCCTGGGCTTCGATGGGATCACCCAGCGATGTCCCGGTGCCGTGCGCTTCCAGATACTCGACGTCGCTGGGTTCGAGGTCGGCGCGCTTCAGCGCGTCTGCGATAACCCGTTGCTGGGCAACGCCGTTCGGCACTGTCAACCCACCCGAAGCGCCGTCCTGGTTGATCGCGCTGCCGCGGATCACGGCGCGAATCCGATCGCCGTCTCGGATCGCGTCCTCGAGGCGCTTGATCACGATGACGCCGCAGCCCTCGCCGCGCGCGTAGCCGTCCGCGGCCGCGTCGAATGTCTTGCACCGGCCATCGGGGGCGAGCATGTGTGCGCTCGAGAACGTGATCATGGTCGCCGGGGTGAGCAGGACATTTGCCCCGCCGGCCAGCGCCAGGTCGCATTCGCCGAGGCGCAGCGCCTGACACGCCTGATGAATCGCCACCAGCGACGAGCTGCACGCCGTGTCGACGGCTACCGCCGGACCCTGCAGCCCCAACCGATAGCTGATTCGCCCGGCCGCCGCGGCGTTCGATGTGCCGATGGCCATGTAGGCCTCGATCTCGGGGTATGTCAGCTCGTCGGACGCCATGCCGAGGTAGTCGTGCGTGGCCAGACCGACGAAGACACCGGTATTGCTGTTTTGCAGAGCCGTTGGCGCGGTGCCCGAGTGCTCCACCGCGCGCCACGCCGTTTCCAGCAGGATCCGGTGCTGTGGATCCATCAACCTGACCTCGCGCGTCGACATTCCGAAGAACGGCGCGTCGAACCCGGTCACGTCGTCGACGAAACCCGCGCGACGGGTCACGACTTTGCCGGGCGCGCCCGGTTCCGGGTCGAAGAATTCGTCGGCGTCCCAACGGTCCTGCGGCACTTCAGAGATCGCATCCCGGCCGTTCCGCAACACATCCCAGAACTCATCGGCATCGGCAGCTCCCGGGAACCGCGCCGCGTAACCGATGATCGCGAAACCCGATGCCGGCTCCCTCAGCCCTTCGACGGATGCCATGCGTCTTTCCTTTCGTGCCTCGGCCAGATACATTCGATCCCCGGGGGCGCCCTGGGGGGCGCAACAGGATCGCCGCTTCGAGCCAGTATTACACTCAAGTCAGTACTGCAGGTGCCGCGCCGGTACCGGGCTCCGGATCACCAGACATGACCGCGAGCCCGTGTCCCACGCCGGGTCGGTCCAGGTCAACGACCGCCCCCTCGAGGAGGACGAAGTTTTGCGGATCGGGAAAATCACCATCGGCGCGCTAGGTGATTGGACGCTTACCCCGGGATCTGTCATTTCATGGCACCCGACGGCCGCGGCCACCGAAAAGGTGCGACAAGCGCCGGTGAGTACCGTGCCGGTCAGCTACATGCAAAGCCAGCATCTTCGCAACTACTGTGAACGGACCGCCGCCGGGCAGAATTTCTCCAGGCAGATCATCGCCACCTGCGAAGTGCCCGGGAAATGCGAGATTCCGGCGATGAACCACGCGGTCAACGCCTACCTGCGCCGGCATGACACGTTCCGCAGTTGGTTCAAGCACACCGGCGACGGCGAGTTCATCAGGCATACCGTCAGCGATCCCGCCGATATTGAATTCGCCCCGGTCGAGCACGGCGAGATGACCGTTGACCAGATTCGCGGTCACGTCGTGTCGATACCGAACCCGCTGGAATGGGGCTGCTTTACCTTCGGGATCATCCAAAGCGAAAGCCACTTCACTTTCTTTGCCGCCATGGACCATGTTCACGGGGACGCCACGTTGATAGGCACCACGATGATGGAAGCCAATGGCATGTACGCGGCGCTGAGCGGAGGCGGCGAAAACCTCACTCTTCCCGATGCCGGCAGCTTCGACGATTTCTGCATCCGCGAACGCGAGTACACGTCGACGCTCACCGCTGATTCGCCTGAGGTGCGCGCGTGGATCGACTTCGCCGAGAACAACGAGGGTGGCTTTCCCGAGTTCCCACTCCCGCTGGGTAACCCGCGGGATTCCCATAGCAGCGACATGAGCTCGGAACTCCTCATGGACGCGGCACAGACGGAGCGATTCGAATCGGCCTGCGCGGCCGTCGGCGCGCGCTTCGTCGGTGGCCTGTTCGCCTGCCTCGCCTTGGTGGAGCATGAATTCACCGGTGCTCTCACGTATTACGGGCTGACTCCCCGGGATTCGCGCAAACCCACGGACAATTTCATGACCCAGGGCTGGTTTACCGGTTTGATACCCATCACCGTGCCCATAGCCGCGGCCTCTTTCGGCGATGCCGCGTGGGCGGCGCAGGCCTCCTTCGATTCGAGTTTGGACATGGCGAAGGTTCCCTACTATCGCGTGTTGGAACTGGCGCCGTGGTTACGCTGGCCGGGGCCAAACTTTCCGGTGTCGAACTTCTTTCACGGCGGCGCCGCTCCGCTCAATGCCGTTCTCGCCGCGGCCGATTTGGGGTTAGCGAACAATATCGGAATCTATCCTGACGGCCGATATTCATATCAACTGACCATTTATACATTTCGCTATGGGGAAGGCACAGTCATGGCGATAATGCATCCCGACAACCCGGTCGCCCGCAAATCAGTCGCCCGTTATATGGACGCGATGAAGTCGGT
>DASTKA010000670.1:0-2304 GCA_035716165.1 Mycobacterium sp.
AAGGCGTATTTGATGTGTTTCGGGTCCACCGGCATGTTCGAACAAGACGACGTGGAGAACTGGGTGTCGCTGACCACCACCGCGGGCGGTTCCATGGCGCGACGGCTGCTGCTGAACAGCCGGATGGGCCTGTTCGCCGACGACCGCCCGGTCATCGAGGCGTTGTCGCCCAGCGCATTCCACGGGCCCGGGCGCGCGCAGGTCGGCTACAACGAGCACAACCAGCGAGCGCTGCTGAACATGTGGGCCGACTATCTGCAGAGGGTGCAGGCATGACAAAGCCTTTGCCATGCCTGCCATTTCATGACACTCGGCACCTGGAGGCGCATCAATTCCTGGTGAACGAGGCATACCTGCTCGACGCCCAGCAGTATGAGGCGTGGCTGGACACGCTGACCGAGGACGTCCGCTACGTCATGCCCGTGCGTGTCACGACCGCGCGCGGCGCCGGGTTCGACACGTCGCCGGGCATGGACCATTTCGATGAGGACAAGTACTCGCTGAGCCAGCGGGTCGCGCGGATGGGCACCGAACACGTCTGGGCCGAGGACCCGCCGTCGCGGCTGCGCCATTTCATCACCAACGTGCGCACCTTCGCCGGAGACGACGACGCGCACCTGGTCGTCGAATCGGCCGAGCTGCTGTTCCGCAGCCGGGGCGACGTCAGCGACAGCGCCCTGATGTCGTGCGGCCGGGAGGACGTGTTGCGCCGATGCGATGATCGCTGGAAGCTGGCCCGCCGCAAGATCCTCGCCGACGAGTCGGTGTTACGGATGCAGAACCTGGCGGTGTTCCTGTGAACGATGAACTACAGCGGTTGCTCGACGGCGCGGTTGGCGAACCGATCAGCGTCGCAAATGAATTCACCGAGGTCGTGGTGCGCCGAGTGGAGACCCGCAATGGGTCACGGCTGTTGATCAGTGCGCCCCGATCCGGGCAGTGGATCACACTGGACGCGCTCGAGGTCGAGGCGTTGACTTGGCAGAATCCCCGTACGCTGGCCGCGATGGTCGGCAATTCCCATGCGCCACTGCTGCCCGACGACAGCGAAGCTCAGCCATGACCCGCTGGCTGGAGGGAAAACGCGCCCTGGTCGTGGGCGCCGGTTCCGGGATCGGCCGGGCCGTGGTGGCGGCCTTCGGCGCCGAGGGCGCCAACGTTGCTGTGCTGGAACGCGATTCACACAAGTGCGATGCATTGCGGCGACAGCTGCCCCAGGTGCCGGTGGTCGAGGGCGACGCCACCACCCGCGAGGCCAACGACCGCGCCGTCGCCGCCGCGGTGGATGCGTTCGGCGGGCTGGACACCCTGGTGAACTGCGTCGGGGTCTTCGACTTCTACCGGGGCGTGGGCGACATCGAGGCCGACGCGCTTCCCGGCGCGTTCGACGAGATGTTTCACACCAATGTGCTCAGCCATTTGCAGTCGGTCAAGGCGGCGATCCCCGCGCTGCGAAGCGCGAGCGGTTCCTCGATCGTGTTGACGGAGTCCGCTTCGTCGTTCTATCCCGGGCGCGGCGGCGTGCTTTACGTGTCCTCGAAATTCGCGGTGCGCGGGCTGGTGTCGGCGTTGGCGCATGAACTGGCGCCGGACATCCGGGTCAACGGGGTGGCACCCGGCGGCACGCTCAACACCGACCTGCGCGGCCTGTCCAGCCTGGGGCTCGGCGAGACCCGCCTGGACGACAGCCCGGACCGGGCGGGCGACGTTGCCGCGCGCACTCCCCTGCGCGTCGCGCTCACCGGCGAGGACCACGCGCACAGTTTCGTGTTCCTGGCATCCGAGCGGTCCCGCGGGATCACCGGCGAAACCGTCCGGCCCGATGGCGGATTCGGGCTGGGCGCACCGCGATGACGGACCTGGATCAGCAGCGCGCCCTGGTGGCCCAGGGCTGCCGCGTTGCGGCCGCCCGCCGCCTGGTCGACGGCATCCTCGGCCACGTGAGCCTGCGCGTCGACGACGAGCGCCTGCTGGTGCGGTGCCGAAGCGATACGGACACCGGGGTGGCGTTCACCCGGCCCGGCGACATCCGGCTCGTCACCTTCGACGGCACCGCCGGTGCCCCGGGCGAACTCGACGGATACCGCGTCCCCAACGAATTGCCAATTCACGTCGAAACGATGCTGGCCGATCCGGGACACTCGGCCGTCGCGCACCTGCACCCACCGGACGTGGTCGCGGCCGATCTGGCCGGCATCACCATCCGGCCCATCTACGGCGCCTACGACATACCCGGCGCCTGGCTGGCGCGCGGCGGCGTCCCCGTCTACGAACGCGCCGTGCTGATCCGGAATTCGCGCCTGG
>DASTKA010000671.1:0-2555 GCA_035716165.1 Mycobacterium sp.
TCGGTGAGCACGAATATGCCGCCCGGTTTCGCGAAGCCGGTGGCGACCTTGGCCCGCTGCTTGTTGTCGCTGATGCCGACCGAGCACGACAGCCCGGTTTCCGAGAGGATGACGCTGCGGATCTGCTCTGCGACCTCAACGGGATCCTGCACCGTCACCGCGACGTAGGCCTCGTCCCAGCCCCACACTTCGACCGGATGGCCGAGATCGCGCAGGGCCCCCATCACCTGGTCGGACGCCGCGTCGTAGGCGGCCGGGTCCGAGGGCAGGAAGTTCGCGTCAGGGCAGCGGCGGGCGGCCGCGCGCAGCGGCATGCCCGCACGCACACCGAACTCCCGGGCCTCGTACGAGGCGCAGGTGACGACCTTGCGCGGTTCGTTCGGATCGCCGCTCCCGCCGACAATGACTGGCAGCCCAACCAATTCGGGGTGCCGGCGCAACTCGACCGAGGCGAGGAACTGATCCAGGTCCACATGCAAGACCCAGGCCGGCGTCGCCGCGGGCACGGCGTTCACCGCCCGCACAGCTTGCGCGCCAGGCTCTCCCACGCGTCGCCCAACGTCTCCAGCGTGTGACCGCCCTCGGCAAGCTGATGCTCGACGTAGTCGACGTCCAGCAGCGCGAGTAACGCATCCGTCTGGGCATCGAGGTCACCGGTGGAATCGGCCGCCTTGAGCAGCACCCGCACGTGCGTGCGCAGCACCATGGCCGGCGCGTTGTGCCGGTTCTGCGGGTCGCGGTTGGCCGCCGACAGCAGTTCCCGGTGATCGTGAGCGAAACGGAGCCGCTCGTGGCCGAAAGCGACCAGCCGGTCCATCGGCGGCGCGCCAGGTCCCAGGGGCGGCGGGCCGAACAGGAACGCCTGCTGGACGGCTTGTTCATCCTCGTCGAGCAGCACCATCATCAACCCGGCCCGGCTGCCGAAGCGGCGGAACAGCGTGCCCTTGCCCACCCCGGCGGCCGCGGCGATGTCGTCGGTCGTGACCGCGTCGGCGCCGCGCTCGGCGACCAGGTTTCGGGCAGCCTGCAGGAGCAGGGCGCGGTTGCGTGCGGCGTCGCCCCGTTCCTGGTGCACCACCTGGGGCGCGAACATGGGCAACTCACCGGACCGCTCGCTCACTCCTGCACTTTAACGCCGCCGGAATAAAGCGGACTATAGTCCGGTTAAGGCGTGCGAGGATGTACACAACGACCGAAGGGAACCTGAGAGCAGTGGCCACAAAAATCTTGGCGTTAGTGGGAAGCCTGAGGGCGGCGTCGATCAACCGTCAGATCGCCGAATTGGCGGCGACGGTCGCCGCCGACGACGTGACCGTCACGATCTTCGAAGGGCTTGCGGAGCTGCCGTTCTACAACGAGGAGATCGACGACGTGATGAACACCGAAGCGCCGCCGCTGGCCCCGGTGGCCGCGCTGCGCTCCGCGGCGGCCGACGCCGACGCCGCCCTGGTGGTCACCCCGGAGTACAACGGCAGCTACCCGGCCGTCATCAAGAACGCGATCGACTGGCTGTCCCGACCGTTCGGCGACGGCGCGCTGAAGGGCAAGCCGCTGGCAGTCATCGGGGGATCCTTCGGCCAGTACGGCGGGGTATGGGCGCACGACGACACCCGCAAGTCCTTCGGCATCGCCGGCGCGCGGGTAGTGGACGCGATCAAACTGTCGGTGCCCTTCAAGACCCTGGAAGGCAAGGCGCCCGCCGAGCATGCCGAGCTGTCGGCGAACGTGCGTGATGTGGTGGGCAAGCTGGTCGCCGAAGTCGGCTGATTGGCAGAAGTCGACAAGCCGCTCGCCGGGCGACCAGCGAGGTTGCCACAACCGAATAGCAGAAGCCGCCAGCTCAGTCTGGCGGCTTTGCTAGCTGCCGGTGGGCCCGCCCTCGTCGGCGGCTCTGTCGGTGGTCGCTGCTATACCAATGCATAGCGACGCCGTCGCCTCGGCATGTGATCTGCGACACGCCGAGCGGGTGTCCAGATTTTTTCGCGGCACGGCTCACGACCAGGGAATTTCAAAATTGTTATTCAGAACATCTTGTATCTCGACATCTTGTCAGCCACTAGGTGTAGTGTTTCGAGCACCGGCAGATCCCAGGACCGCCAAGCCAGCCAGGCTCGGCGGACCCCCCGAAATCGGCACCCACAGGTCGCTCGACCTTGACCGCCGCACGACGGGAATCAGGGGGCCTGACGGATCGCTGAACATAGCAAAGACGCAGTCCAAAAGTAGTTGCCAGCCCGTTGGGTCCCCCTCTTCCGCAAAGGAGCGGCATTCTATGAGCATCACCGTGTACACCAAGCCGGCATGTGTGCAGTGCAGCGCCACCTATAAGGCGCTGGACAAGCAGGGCATCGCCTACGAGAAGGTCGACATCTCGCTGGACTCCGAGGCGCGTGACTACGTGATGGCCCTGGGATACCTGCAGGCTCCCGTGGTGGTGGCAGGCAACGACCACTGGTCGGGTTTCCGCCCCGACCGCATCAAGGCGCTCTCCGCGGCGGAACTGAGCGCGTAAGGCAAGACGTTAGGTAAGGAGGTTGCGGTGCAGTCGCGCAACC
>DASTKA010000672.1:0-4131 GCA_035716165.1 Mycobacterium sp.
GCGGGAGTGGTCTCGACGCTGACCTCGGTCACGGTTAGTAAATGTAGCCTAACCTATGTAGCCGCGCGCAACCGATCCCGCGAAGTGATCCGTCGGTTTGCCGCACGTGCACCGAGCCGCCCGCTGTGAGGATTGCGACCCCAAACGTTTCCCAACCGGTTTACATCGCCGCCGCACAAGTCGCGGCTCCAGCGGCCACACCCTCTCCTAACGCTCACCGCCCGCCATTGGATGAGATCGGTGTTCTCAATCCGGCTTTCCAACGGCGAGGAAGTACACGCAAACGAAGGCGACGAGCTCGAAATCAATCAACAAACCGGTGTGCTTTCGGTTTCCCGGGTCGACGGCTTCGAGGAAATCACGACGCATTACTCGCCGTCGGCCTGGTTGTCGGTAACGCATCGCAAAAAGGGGGCCGGTGTCAGGCCGCCGCTTGTCCCGTCCGCGCGTTGACCAATTATTGAGTACACAGTAAATGCACAGCGTATTCACGCCAAACTAGCGGCGCTGATGGACTGCATGAATGACAGATTTCGGCTGCGGTGATCTAGCCTTGACCAGTGATTTTGTCGGTCCGCGCCGGGCTTCGACGCGGCCGCTTGCCCTGTGTGTATTCGAGTGGCGGCGGGTCGGCGGCGGGGATAAATTCTTGACGGTCGTCGCGATGTTTAGTGGTTGCTCCGCCTTCGGACGGTGCTTCCCAGATCAGGGCTCTAACCAACGGAGGCATCGATGCTGCAGGAGTTCTGGCACAACTTCACCCACAACTTGTTCAAACCGCTCCTGCTGTTCTTTTACTTCGGGTTCCTCATTCCCATCCTCAAGGTGCGGTTCGAATTTCCCTATGTCATCTATCAGGGACTGACCATGTATCTGTTGCTGGCCATCGGCTGGCACGGCGGGGAGGAGCTCGCAAAGGTCAGTGCATCGAGCGTCGGGGTCATCCTGGGCTTCATGGTCCTGGGCTTCGCGCTGAACTGTCTGATCGGAGGCCTGGCCTACCTGAGCCTCAGCCGCCTCAAATCACTCCGAAAAGTCGACCGCGCGACCATCGCCGGCTACTACGGCTCGGACTCGGCGGGAACCTTCGCCACCTGCGTGGCCGTCCTGGCCGCTGTGAACATCGCTTTCGACGCCTACATGCCGGTGATGCTGGCGGTGATGGAGATCCCGGGCTGCCTGGTGGCGCTGTACTTCGTGGCCCGGCTGCGTCACCGGGGCATGGACCCCGCCGGCTACATGCCCGACGAGCCCGGCTACACGCCCCCCGTCAAGGTCGGGGTCGGCCCCGGCGCCGCCGCGCGGCCGCCGCAGGGGCAGAGCCTCGAGAGCCAGGAGGCGGCCGCCCTCGAGCAGGAGCTGGAACTTTCTCTGGAAAAGCTGGAACATCCGGATTGGGAACCGGCCCAGAGCGCACCGCGCCCGAAGGGCAAGAGGGTGCCGATTTTCTCCCGAAAGCTGTTTCAGGAGGTCTTTCTCAATCCCGGTCTCGTCCTGTTGATCGGCGGCATCATCATCGGCCTCGTCAGTGGTCTGCAGGGGCAGAAGGTCGTCGCCGACGACGACAAGTTCTTCGTGTTGGCCTTCCAGGGCGTGCTGTGTCTGTTTTTGCTCGAGATGGGGATGACGGCGTCGCGCAAGTTGAAGGACCTGCGCACGGCGGGGCCGGGATTCATCGTCTTCGCTCTGGTGGCGCCGAATGTCTTTGCCACACTGGGCATCGTCGTCGCCTGCAGCTACGCATCACTGACCCACACCGATTTCAAGACCGGAACCTACGTATTGTTCGCGGTCCTGTGCGGTGCGGCGTCTTACATCGCCGTCCCGGCGGTCCAACGCCTGGCGATCCCCGAAGCGAGCCCGACGCTGCCGCTGGCCGCCTCCCTGGGCCTGACGTTCTCCTACAACGTCACCGTGGGGATCCCGCTCTACATCGAGATCGCCCGTGTCTTCGAGCATTGGTTCGGCGTCTGATCGCGCGGACCACGCCGCTACCCCAATAACGTTCGCACCACGCCGTCGGCCAGCAACCGTCCGCGCGGCGTCAGGACAAACCTGTCACCGTCGGCGACCAACAATCCGTCGGCCACCACACGCTGCGCGCGGCCACGTTCGTCGGGGCTGAGCAGGCTAACTGGAAGGCCTTGGCGCAGCCGGGTTTTCAACAGCACGTCCTCGGTGTGCAGGGCATCGGCATCCAGCCGCTCGAATCCGGCTACCGGCAGCACCCCAGCGCTCAACCTCTCCGCATATGCATTGGGATGCTTGACATTCCACCAGCGCGTCGTACCGACGTAGCCGTGCGCGCCCGGCCCAGCGCCCCACCATTGACCGCCGTCCCAGTAGCCGAGGTTGTGCCGGCATTCACCGCCCGCCCGCGACCAGTTGGACACTTCATACCAAGACATTCCCGCCTGCGACAGCCGCGCATCCACCAGTTCGTAGCGGTGGGCCAGCACGTCGTCATCGGGTGCGGCCAGCTCGCCGCGCCGGACTCGCCGGGCCAGCGCGGTTCCCTCCTCGACGACCAGCGCGTAGGCCGACACGTGATCCACGCCGGTCTCGATCGCGGTGTCGACCGAGCGCAGCAGGTCGTCGTCGGACTCCCCCGGAGTTCCGTAGATCAAATCGAGGCTGACGTGCTCGAAACCCGCGGCCAGGGCCTCGCGGGCGGCCGCCGCGGACCGGTTCGGAGTGTGGATGCGGTCGAGGACACCCAACACCCTCGGCGCCACCGACTGCATCCCGAGCGAGACCCGGGTGAAGCCGGCCGTGCGGATGGCGTCGAAGAAATCCGGCCACGCCGACTCGGGGTTGGCCTCGGTGGTGACCTCGGCGCCGGGTGCCAGGGTGAAGTGCTCGCGCACCATGCCCAGCAGCGTGGCCATCCGTTGGCCGCCGAGCAGTGAGGGCGTCCCGCCGCCGACGAACACGGTGTTCACCGGTGGCGCCTGCAACCGTGCGGCTGCCAGTTCGAGCTCCGCCCCCAGCGCGCTGAGCCAGGCGTCCGGGTTGACACCACCTAGCTCGGCCGGGGTGTAGGTGTTGAAATCGCAATAGCCGCAACGGGTTATACAGAACGGCACATGCACGTAGATGCCAAACGGCTGCCCGGCGACCACCCCGACGTCGGGCAGGTCGACCGGTTCCTCACGAATGGCCATGCCAAATGATCCCACGTCGAGCGGGGTAACCCGGTCCGTCGATCCCGCCTGAACGGCGGCCGACCCGCATGCATCGGCCACATGAACTTCCAATGCTGTGCGAGTGCGACCTCCCAGACTCCGTCGGCAGTTTTAATCACCGTGAGCCAAGATTTGACCTGCTCGCACCGGCCTTCGGCATCCATGGCACAATGGTGGGCGTGACTGTCGATCGGCCCGGCCCGCACATGGTGCTGGTGGCGCGACGGCACATCGATCTCAAGCGCGTTTGCAGCTGTATCTGTCTGCCTTGACGTGGTAGACCCAGGCCCCTGTGTCTCCAGCTGGCCGACGGTTCCGCGCCGCCCAAAAGTGCCGGTGAACTGTGCTGGCCGCGCTGGCGATCTTTTTGAAGGAGAGAACTTCCGATGACCACCGCCCGACCCGCGAAGCCCCGTAATGAGGGCCAATGGGCACTGGGAAATCGTGAACCGCTGAACCCGAACGAGGAGATGAAGCAGGCCGGCGCCCCCCTGGACGTGCGGAAGCGCATCGAGACGATCTACGCCCTGAACGGCTTCGACAGCATCGACAAGAGCGATCTGCGAGGGCGTTTCCGCTGGTGGGGGCTGTACACCCAGCGCGAACAGGGCTACGACGGCACGTTCACCGGCGACGACAACGCCGAGTTGCTGGAAGCCAGATATTTCATGATGCGGGTGCGGTGCGACGGCGGGGCGCTGTCGGCGGCCGCGCTGCGCACCGTGGGCCAGATTTCCACCGAATTCGGCCGTGACACCGCCGACATCACCGACCGCGAAAACGTGCAGTACCACTGGATCGAGGTGGAGAACGTCCCCGAGATCTGGCGGCGGCTGGCCGAGGTCGGGCTGCAGACCGCCGAAGCGTGCGGTGACTGCCCCCGTGTGATCCTTGGCTCACCGCTGGCCGGGGAGTCGCTCGACGAGGTGCTCGACCCGACCTGGGC
>DASTKA010000673.1:0-2515 GCA_035716165.1 Mycobacterium sp.
CCGAGCGCTGGCGTGCGCACGGTTTCGAGCTGGACATGGCGGGGCTGGTCTACTTCGGCGACCGCAACGAGGCGGCGCCGTACCTGGCCGACCGCGGCTGGCGGCTGAACAGCGCCAGCATCGCAGAGCTGTTCGCGGCCAACGGACTTGACCCGCTCACCGATGACGACATGCGCATGGGCGAGATGCTCTACACCAGCGGAACGCTCGAGGAAGTAGGAGCCGTTCGCAATGACCGCTGACACGGGAAGAACCGCGGGCGACAGCTGGGATCTGGCGTCCAGCGTGGGAGCAACGGCCACGATGGTCGCCGCAGCCCGCGCCGTGGCTTCGCAGGGACCCAATCCGCTGCTTGACGACCAATTCGCCGATCCCCTGGTCCGCGCGGTCGGGTTGGACCCCTTCATCCGGATCATCGACGGCGAGGTCGATTTCGCCGACGACCCGCTGATGAACCGCAAGACCAGGGCCGAGCAGATGACCGTGCGGACGAGATTCTTCGACGACTTCTTCGTCAATGCCACCAAAGAAGGTGTGCGCCAAGCGGTGATCCTGGCTTCCGGCCTGGACACCAGGGCCTACCGCCTGCCGTGGCCCGCGGGCACGGTGGTTTACGAGATCGACCAGCCACAGGTCATCGCGTTCAAGACCAGCACGCTGGCCGACCTCGGCGCCGCTCCGACCGCGGAACGCCGAACCGTCGGCGTCGACCTGCGCGACGACTGGCCCGCAGCGTTGCGGGAGAGCGGTTTTGACGTCACCCAGCCGACCGCATGGAGCGCAGAGGGGCTGCTGCCCTACCTGCCGTCCGAGGCCCAGGACCGCTTGTTCGACCACATCGCCTCGCTCAGCGCGCCGGGCAGCAGGCTGGCCACCGAACACGTGCCGGACCCCGATTCGTTCACCGACGATCGCATGCAACGCATCACGGAGCGGTGGCGGCGGGCCGGGCTCGACCTCGATGCGGGTGACCTGTTCTACCGGGGTGAGCGCAGCGTCGTCGTCGACTACCTGACCGAACATGGCTGGGAGGTGACGGCCCACCCCGTCAGGGAACTGTACGCGCACAACGGCTTCGAATTCCCCGACGAAGTGGTCGAGGCCTTCGGCGACCTGAGTTACGTCGCCGCGACGCTCAAGTAGGGTTCGACTATGTCACGCACTCATGACGATGAGTGGGATCTGGCGTCCAGCGTCGGCGCGACCGCGACCATGGTCGCGGCCGGTCGCGCGATGGCGACCAAGGATCCCCGCGGTTTGATCCACGATCCGTTCGCCGAGCCGCTGGTGCGCGCGGTCGGGGTCGACTTCTTCACCAAGATGATGGACGGCGATCTCGATGTGGAGGCGATCGAGAATGCCTCACCGGTGCGTCTCCAGTCGATGGTCGACGGAATGGCCGTGCGCACCAAGTACTTTGACGATTATTTCGTCGAGGCGACCGGCGGCGGGGTGCGGCAGGTGGTGATCTTGGCCTCCGGCTTGGACTCGCGCGCCTACCGGTTACCCTGGCCGGCCGGCACGGTGGTCTACGAGATCGACCAGCCCAGGGTGATCGAGTTCAAGAGCAGCACCCTGGCCGCAGTCGGCGCCGAGCCGACCGCGGCGCGGCGCACCATTCCGATCGATCTGCGTGCGGACTGGCCCGCCGCGCTGAAGGCGGCGGGCTTCGACACCACCGCGCCGACGGCCTGGCTCGCCGAGGGGCTGCTGATCTATCTGCCGCCGGAGGCCCAGGATCGGCTGTTCGACAACATCGCCGCGCTCAGTGCGCCCGGCAGCACCATCGCCACCGAATTCGTGCCCGGCATAGTCGATTTCGACGCGGACCGGGCGCGGGAGATGTCGGGTTCGTTCCGGGAGCACGGCGTCGACATCGACATGGCCTCGCTGGTCTACACGGGCGAACGCAACCACGTCGTCGACTACCTGTCCAGCATCGGATGGCAGACCGAGGGCGTGACCCGAACGGAACTCTTCGAGCGCAACGGCATCGAACCGCCCGCACCGGAGAACGACGATCCGCTCGGTGAGATCGTCTTCATCAGCGCCCGGCTGAACCCCTAGTGGCGATCGCAAGCGCGGCGTAGCCGGGCGCAGCGGGTCGCCACCATCGGATCAGAACGTGCGGGGCCCCTGCCACAGCACGCTGGCACCGTTGTAGGACCGTTCGACGTTGTCCAGGATGCCGCCGATGGTGCGGCCGAGCAGCGCGCCGAGCGCATCGGGCAGCGACGCCGCGGCCGGTTGCGAGGAGGCCCGCGGCCGCAGCATGTCCAACAGCGAGCCGCCCGGGTAGGTCACGATGCGCACGTCGGCGTCCTCGTTCAGTCCGGCAAGGACTTTCGCCCGGCGCAGCGCGGTTCGTAAGCCGCCCAGTTCGTCGACAAGGCCCCGCTCGCGCGCGTCGGCACCGGTCCACACCCGGCCCTGGGCGACGCGATCGACGGCCTCGGTGGTCAGATTGCGGCCTTCGGCGACCCGCTCCAAGAAGTCGGCGTACACCAGATCGGCT
>DASTKA010000674.1:0-3013 GCA_035716165.1 Mycobacterium sp.
ACGAAACCCTCGAGTTCACGTGCGAGACCCGCCGCACGTCCAACCGGTGGCCCTGCAGGTTGGTGCATACCTTGCGCAGGTAGGCGACATAGTGCGCCTTGCCCTCGACGACGTCGCAGAACGGACCCTCGCGGGTCAGGCCTTCCTCAGAGATGGTGTCGGCCAGTCCGTCCCAGTCGTGCGCGGCCAGGCATTCCAGGTAGCGCTCGACCACTTGACCTTGGGCGCCCATGTTTTTCTCCGCTCGTTCGGCTGGGTCAACGGTATGCCCGGCAGATCCACCGGGCTAGATTCGATTGCCCGACTCCTCCTCCCGCCGCTGCGCGGCGCGCATCGTCGTCGGGCTAGGTTCTCTCTCATGAGCTGGTGGACCGTCCACGCCGAACGGACGTTGTCCGAGCACGTGCCCGCGCCGCCCGACGCCGTCCGCGATTTCTATGTGGACCTGGACAACATCAAGCTCGTGCACCCGCTGATCGTGTCCGTGGAAACGTTGTCCCGCGGTGAAACTCCGGAGGGCTACCAGCACACCTACCGCGTGGTCGACCGAATTCCGCTGGGGCCGTTGACTATACGGACCAGCTATCAGGCCCGGCTGCGCGTGCCCGCCCGCGGCGACGTGCTGACCGAGGCCGACCAGTCGCCCGGCGTCCGGTTGCGCGGCAGGGTGAGTTTCGAGCCGGTAGACGGCGGCACCCAGGTCACCGAGCGGATTGGGATCACCGCCCCGCGGCTGTTGGCCGGCGTGACCATCCGCGAAGGGGTCAAGGCGCACGTCAAGATGCTGGCAGGCATCCGCAGTCACTTCGAGTCGGGGAGGTCGCAATGAAGTGTCGTGCCGCTGTGCTGGACGGAGTCGGCAGGGACTGGGAGATTCGCGACGTTACCCTCGATCCCCCCCGCGCGGGTGAAGTCCTGGTACGCATGGCCGTTGCCGGTATCTGCCACTCCGACGACCACCTGGTCACCGGCGACGTGTTGCCGACCCCCGAGGTGCGGGCCTCAACCGGTATCCCTGAGCCCGACTGGTTCCCGATGCTCGGTGGTCACGAGGGCGCTGGTGTCGTCGAAGAAATCGGGCCCGGTGTGACGGCGGTGCAGCCGGGGGACCACGTGGCGATGTCGTTCATTCCCGCGTGTGGGAGTTGCCGGTTCTGTGTCAACGGTCAGAGCTACATCTGCGACGACGGCGCGAGTTTGTTCTCGAGGGAGATGCCGACCGACGGAACCTGTCGCCGGCATCTCGGCGACGAGAACCTCATGGCTTACGGTCAACTCGGCACGTTCGCCGAATACGCGGTGCTCACCGAAAAGTCCGTCATCAAGATCGACGACGCGATCCCGTTCCACGCCGCCTCACTGGTGTCGTGCGGCGTCAGCACCGGCTGGGGCTCCGCAACGATAACGGCGGGCACCGAGCCCGGTGACACCGTCGTCGTCATCGGCACCGGCGGCGTCGGTATGAATGCCCTGCAAGGGGCCCGAGCCGCTGGCGCAACGTACGTCGTCGCTGTCGATCCCGTTGAATACAAACGGGATTCGGCCAAGATCTTCGGTGCTACGCACACTGCGTCCTCCGCCCAGGAGGCGGTACCGCTGGTGGCCGACATCACCGCCGGCGTCATGGCCGACCGCGTCGTCGTGACCCCCGGTGTTCTGCACGTGGAGCTGATCCCCTTGGCCATGCGGCTGCTTCGCAAGGGTGGGGTATGCGTCGTCACCGGCATCACCCCCTACACCGAACCGGTGGTTCCGCTGGTCCTGCAGGAGATGGTGCTGTCGGCCAAACAGCTCAGGGGAGCGCTTTACGGCGGGATGAATCCACGCACCAGCGTGCCGTTGCTGTTGTCGATGTATCAGGCGGGCGCGCTGAAGCTCGACGAGTTGGTCACCCGCCACTACCCACTCGAGGCGATCAACGAGGCGTTCGTGGATCTGCGCGAGGGCCGCAACATTCGCGGAATCATCGATTTCGCCGATCTCTGACCAGGCCGACCGGTTTCACTGCGCCAAGCTGGCGCGCAGTTCCCGTTTGAGCACCTTGCCGTAGCTGTTCTTCGGTAGCTCGTCGACGAATTCGTAGCGCTTGGGCCGTTTGAAGCGCGCGATGCGCTGCACCAGATGTGCGTCCAACGCCGCGGGTTCGACCGCGCCGACGATGAAGGCGACCACAACCTCGCCCCACTCGGCATCCGGGGTGCCCACCACGCACGCCTCCGCGACGCCGGGGTGCTCGAGCAGGACCTCCTCCACTTCCCGCGGGTAGATGTTGCTGCCGCCGCTGATGACGACGTCCTTCGACCGATCCCGCAGCGTGAGAAAGCCGCGCGCGTCGAACGAACCCATGTCACCGGTGTAGAGCCAGCCGTCTTTGAGCGTGGCGCGGGTCGCGTCGGGATTCTGCCAGTATCCGGACATGACCGCGTCACCGCGGCAAACGATCTCGCCGATCTCGCCGGCGGGCGCCGGGCTGCCATCGGCGCGCAGCACCGCGACCTCCATCCCAGACCTCGCATAGCCGACCGAACCCAGGATCGCCTCGTCGTCGGATCTGTGGTCGGCACAACGCAACCCGGTGATGGTCATCGGGGACTCGCCCTGCCCGTAGATCTGCGCGAAGATCGGGCCGAACGCCGCGATCGCCTTGCGCAGGCTTTCGACATACATGGGACCGCCGCCATAGACGATCCTGTGGAGATTGGCCGGACGGGAGCGGCCCGTGTCGACCAGCCGTTGCACCATCGTCGGCGCCAGAAACGCGCTGGCGGCCGGGTGATGCCCGCAGAGGTCGAGGAACTCGTCGGGATCGAATGCGCCCGACGAGGGAATGACCTGGCGGGCGGCGCGGAGCACGTAGGGCAGGATGTAGAGGCCCGAGCCGTGCGACATCGGGGCCGCGTGCACCAGGCTGCAGTTCTCGTCCGGATCGTCGATGTCGGCAAGGTGCGCGACCGTCATCGCCATGAGGTTGCGGTGTGTCAGCATTGCGCCCTTGGACCGGCCGGTGGTGCCG
>DASTKA010000675.1:0-4194 GCA_035716165.1 Mycobacterium sp.
CGAGGCGTCCAGCGACACCCGGGTCAGCCCCTGGGTCACCGCATCGCAGACATACTCGAAATGCGGTGTCTGACCGCGGATCACGACACCCAGTGCGACGACGGCATCGTGGTTGCGGGCCAGCTCCTGTGCCACCACCGGGATTTCGATCGCGCCGAGCACCCGGACCACCGTGGGGTCGTCTACACCCGACTCGCTGGCGACTTTGCGGGCGCCGACCAGCAGCGCGTCGCAGATCTCGTTGTGCCAGGTGCTCGCCACGATGCCGAGGCGCACCCCAGAAGCGTCAAGCGCCGGCACCTCCGGCACGCCGGCGCCACCACTCATCTGCGCTGCCCCTCCTTGTCCCCGAATTCCGCGCCGTCATCGGCGCTCACAAAGCACCACCGAATTCACCTGGCAAATGGACGGATTCGTGAAAGTCGTCCAGCCCGGCCAGGTCGTGTCCCATCTTATCCCGCTTGGTCATCAGGTAACGGATGTTCTCCGCGTTCGCGCGCACCGGGAGCGGCACCCGCTCGATGATGTGCAGGCCGTAACCGTCCAGCCCGACCCGCTTGGCCGGGTTGTTGGTCAGCAGCCGCATCGAGCGCACCCCCAGGTCAACGAGGATCTGCGCGCCGATCCCGTAATCCCTTGCATCTGCGGGCAATCCGAGCTTGAGGTTGGCGTCCACGGTGTCTTCGCCGGCGTCCTGCAGCTGATAGGCCTGCAGCTTGTGCATCAGCCCGATGCCGCGGCCCTCGTGGCCCCGCATGTAGAGCACGATGCCGCGCCCCTCGCGGGCGACCATCGCCATCGCGGCGTCCAGCTGGGGCCCGCAATCGCAGCGGCGAGAACCGAACACGTCACCGGTCAGGCACTCGGAGTGCACGCGCACCAGCACGTCGTCGCCCTCGGAGTTCGGCCCGGCGATGTCACCGCGCACCAGCGCGACATGCTCGACCTCTTCGTAGATGCTGGCGTAGCCGATGGCGCGAAACTCGCCGTGCCGAGTCGGTATCCGGGCCTCGGCGATCCGGGCGATGTGCTTCTCATGCTTGCGTCGCCACTCGATCAGGTCGGCGATCGTGATCATGGCGAGATCGTGTTCGTCGGCAAACACCCGCAGTTCGTCGGTCTGCGCCATCGAGCCTTCGTCCTTCTGGCTGACGATCTCGCAGATGGCGCCGGCGGGCTGCAGACCGGCCAGCCGGGCCAGGTCGACGGCGGCCTCGGTGTGACCGGGACGGCGCAGCACGCCACCGTCCTTGGCGCGCAACGGAACCACGTGACCGGGCCGGGTGAAGTCGTCGGCGACGCTGGTGGGATCGGCGAGCAGGCGCATGGTGGTCGCGCGGTCCGAGGCCGAAATCCCCGTGCCCACACCCCGCCTCGCGTCGACCGTGACGGTGTAGGCGGTGCCGTGCTTGTCCTGGTTCACCGCGTACATCGGCAGCAACCCCAGCCGGTCACAGATTTCCCCGTCCAGCGGCACGCACAGGTATCCCGAGGTGTAGCGCACCATGAACGCCACCATCTCCGGCGTCGCCTTCTCGGCGGCGAAGATCAGATCACCCTCATTTTCGCGGTCCTCGTCGTCGATGACGATGACGGCCTTGCCGGCCGCAATGTCGGCAACCGCCCTCTCGACGGAGTCCAACCTCGTCATCTTTGCTACCTCGCCGTTCCCGCTGACCGGCGGGAACACTGTCGAAACGGCCCACACGAGAAGCCCACGTGTTGCATTCAGTATGAACCACGGCGGCGGCGCGGTTATTGCCGCGGTTTTGATCAGTGGGACGGGTTCGGGTGGCGTTGTGCCGCCCGGCGAGCTGGCAGCGCCGACGGTCGGACCGCTTCCGGGTGACGGGCATTTCGTCCGCGATGTCTCCCGCAAACTCCTGGGCTGCCCCGAAAATGGGCGACCCGGCCCGTGATAGCCGTCACATGGTGCCGAAAACATAGCCATCAGACGCCCGTATACCCCGTAATCCTTTGCCCCAGATATGTGTTGGCTGTGCCGAAAATTTGACATGAGCAAACGGCAAAAAGGGTTTTACTTGCCATTTCGAGGGCATACCAATCTCATGAATACCAACACGCAAAAACGACCGTGGGTTCGCCTGTGCACCGGTGCGCTGGCGGCCGGCGGTTTGGCTATGTCCGCGCTGGGGCTGACCTCGGGCACCGCCCAGGCCGCTCCTCCGCCCGCTCCGATGTATCACCACCACTGGTGCCCCGGTGAACAGTGGGACGAGGGCTGGGGCCCCTACCAGAACTGGAACAACTGCCGTGACTGGGACGACGATTACGGCGGCCCGGCCGGCTACTACGGCGCTCCGCCGTGGGCGGGGCCACCGCCACCGCCGCCACCGTGGGCGCCGTGGGCTCAGGTTGTCTGGGATCCCGGCATGAGCCATTGGGGTTACTGGGAAGGCCCCGTTTGGCGCCCCCTGTAATCAGCAGAATTATCCGCTGATCCCGAAGCAGGCCGCTGCCGCGGCGCGAGACGCCGCGGCTAGCGGCCTGTTTTCATCAACCGCTCAATGTATTTCGCGATTAGCAGCTTGCGAACGTTGTGCCTGAACTGCAAAAACCGGGTCACATGCTTGCGCTGTAGTGCAAAATATGTTTGAACTGTCTACCTCGTCGTCATCGCTGTGGTGTGTGCACTAGTCCGAATGGCGGCGGGCAAGTTCGCGTCTGAATAAGCGATCGGGCCGCCCCCACTCTCAAGGGGCGGCCCGGTTCATGTCGAAAAATGTACGACTAAAACACCCCTAAAAGGCCGTCTTATCCGCCTGCGGGAGCTCGCCGCATGATGGTGCCGGATATGGGCGGGCCATAGCCTTTCTCATTCGGCTTGTCCCGCTGGGCCTTGCGGGCGCCCGGTGGCATCGGCGGGATGAACATCGGGATCAGTGGAGCGCCTTCGGCCGATGTTGCCACCAACGGCGCCTCGGCGGCGGCCAGCTGGATCGGGGAGGTCACCGCCGAAGGCGGGACCACGAGGTTGCCGACATACATTCCGCCGCCCAGCGACGCGGTCACAGAAGATTCCACTGCCCCGGTCTCACCGGCGGCCGCCGCGGGAGCGTAAAAGTTGGGAGCCCCGCCCACCGCCTCGGGGCCGGTGAGGTTGTAGGCGATAGCCAGGTTGCGGGGGGTGGGCGCCAGGACGTCCGGGGCCTGGCCGGGGAAGAAATCATGAGCTCCGGTGAATGTACTGATGAGGTTAAACGGGAACCCGGACGAGATGACGCTGGTTTCCTGACCAATCAAAAACCCGATGGTGGGATTGGTGAAAAGCGCATCCGTTGGGAGCGTTAAATCGGCGGCAGCGGGAGCGGCGGCAACTGGGGCGGCTTGCGCAAAGGGAGTGGCTTGTGCACCAGCTACCGCCGTGGTCTGCGCAGCCCTACCAACTGGGTTGCTCGTGGGCGGAGGTGGGGTGAACGGCTGCACCGCCATGGTCTGCAGGCTCATGGCTTGATATGCCAGCAAGGCGGTGGTGTTGTCCGCCCACATCTGCAGGTACTGGGCCTCGGTGGCGGCGATCGCAGGGAAGTTTATACCGAAGAAGTTTGTCGCGGTCAGATTTGCTAGCAGGGCGCGGTTGGCGGCGACCACGCTGGGATGCACCACAGCGGCATGGGTGGCGACGAACGAGCCGGCCATAGTCGTCGCCGCCACCGACATCTGAGCGGCCTGGGCCGCGGTGGTGTGCATCCAGCCGACGTAAGGGATGGCGGACAGGGTCATCGCCGTTGCCGATGGCCCCTTCCAGGGAATGGCCGCAACGACAGAGGCATAGGACGCGGCAGTCTGTTCCAGCTCGATCGCCAGCTCGCGCCAGGCATTGGCAGCGGCCAGCCATGATCCCGCACCCGGCCCTGAATGAATCAGTGCGGAAGTGATCTCGGGAGGAGCCCAAAAGTTCACGTCTACCCCGTCAACGCTCGGAGTCGACGGTCTCGACACCACGCACGCGGGCTCCCTTTCGGTGACTTCGTGTTACGCGACGTGGCCCGATTCGCCGATTGGGAGCGCATGCGCCTACGGCGGTTACTCACAATAGGGATTGAGGAATTTCGTTTGGACTGCGTCAGCCGGCGACCGCCCTGGCTGCTATCCGACAGAGCGGGCATTGCGCTTTGTCGAAAAATCCACCCACGATACGACCTCGGGATGCTGCTTAAGCAGAGCCCTGCG
>DASTKA010000676.1:0-3218 GCA_035716165.1 Mycobacterium sp.
TGTCGATCGCCTTGTTGCGGCCCGCCCAACAGACCTTGACCGCGACCGCCGTGGCCGCGAAGCGACGGCATCGGTCATTCGCCTGGACCTACCTGGGCGTCAACACCGGCCTCGGCGCCGGAGGGCTCGCGGCTGCCGCGCTGATCACCGCGAGACCGTCCTATCTGAACGCCATAATTCTGGTCAACGCATTGTCCTACGCCCTCGCGGCCGCCGCATTCGCCGTCATCCGACCTACCGCCCGCGCGCCGGCATCAGCCCAGCGCGGAGCCGCCCGTTCGTGGCGCTCCTACCGGCAGACTCTGTCCGCGCCTGGCTTGAAGACCACCCTGGGGCTGCACCTGGTCTGGTACCTGGGCGCGATGAGCGGCTTCACCGTCGGCGTTCCCGTCTACCTGCTCGCCGTCACCACCCATACCGCACTCGCCGGCTTGCTGTTCGGCACCAACACGATCACGGTAATACTGCTCCAGGTACCCGCTGCGTCCTTCGTCGAAGGGCGACAACGAGCAGCTATGCTCCAGGTCTGCTTCGCCCTGCCCGCGTTCGCCTGGTGCGCACTCGGTGTGGTGGGCCTGTGGCCGGCTGGCTGGGTTCCGACAGTCACACTGCTCGTCGCGGCGATCGTGATCGGTACGGCCGAATGCCTGTACAGCCCGATCGTCGAGCCGTTGATAGCGGACTCGGTTCATCCAGAGGAGATCGGTCGCGCCTATGCGGCTCTGACTGTCAGCCGGCAGGTAGGCTCGGTGTTGGGCCCCATCCTGGTGAGCGGTGTTCTGGCCGCGATCAACAACATTGGTTGGCTCGTGCTCGGCGGCGGCAGTCTGGTCGCCGCGGCGGCGGCTCACCGGCTACGCCATCGCCTGCCCGACGCGATCGCCCGCACCCCCCAGACCTCCAGTTGACCAGCCCACGGCCAACCACACGAGCAATGCTTGAGACCTGTGGATCGGCCGGTGAAGGGCGTACCTTCCCGGTGATCGAGTAACTGGTCTCAAACAAGCCGACGTTGGCGCGTCGGTTGGGAAGGCACGCCCATGCTCACCGTAGTCCCCAGCCCCGCATCCGACGACAACGACCGCCCGTCCACGGGCGAGACAGCGTTGATCGACCAGATCGTCCGCGACGGTGCCCGCCGGATGCTGGCCGAAGCCCTGAAAGCCGAGGTCGACGCCTACATCGCCGCGTTCACCGATCAGCGCGACGCCGACGGACACCGGCTGGTCGTGCGCAACGGCTACCACCAGCCACGGGAGGTACTGACCAGCGCCGGAGCAGTGGAGGTGATCGCGCCACGGGTCAACGACAAGCGCGTCGACCCGGACACCGGCGAGCGTCAGCGGTTCTCCTCGGCGATTCTGCCGGCCTGGGCGCGCAAGACACCCAAGATCACCGAGGTGTTGCCGCTGCTCTATCTGCATGGCTTGTCCAGCGGGGATTTCGTGCCCGCGTTGGGCCAGTTCCTCGGCAGCGCGAAAGGTCTGTCCGCTGCGGTGATCACGAAGCTGACCGAGCAGTGGAAGGCCGAACAGCGCGCGTTCACCGAACGGGATCTGTCCGGTGTGGACTACGTTTATCTGTGGGCGGACGGCATCCACGTCAACATCCGCCTGGAGGAACAGAAACTCTGCCTGCTGGTGATGATCGGTGTCCGCGCGGATGGCCGCAAGGAGCTGGTCGCGCTGGCCGACGGCTATCGCGAATCGATCGAGTCGTGGGCGGACCTGTTGCGCGACTGCCGCAGGCGGGGCATGGTCGCGCCAGTGCTGGCGGCCGGCGACGGGGCGCTGGGGTTCTGGGGTGCGTTACGCGAGGTCTTCCCCGAGACTCGCGAGCAACGGTGCTGGTTTCACAAGATCGCTAACGTCCTCGCCGCCATGCCCAAGTCGGCGCATCCGGGCGCGAAGAAGGCGCTGGCGGAGATCTGGAACGCCGAGGACCGCCGGCACGCCCTGGACGCGGTGACAGCGTTCGATGCCGCCTACGGGGCCAAGTTCCCCAAAGCGGTCGCGAAGATCACCGATGATGTCGAGGTGTTGCTGGCGTTCTACGACTATCCGGCCGAGCACTGGATCCACCTGCGTACGACCAACCCGATCGAGTCGACCTTTGCCACCGTGCGGCACCGCACGAAGGTGACCAAGGGCCCAGGCTCACGCGCGGCCGGGTTGGCGATGGCGTTCAAGCTGATCGAGTCGGCTCAGGCCCGCTGGCGGGCGGTCAACGCACCGCATCTGGTCGCGTTGGTCCGAGCCGGAGCGAGTTTCGTCAACGGAGTCCTTGTTGAACGACCTGGCGAGGAAGCCGCTTAAAGATCTTCATCCACAGCTATTGACTATTGCTCAACCACACAGGAGCCAATCGATGCACATTTTGATCGTTGACCCGCAACCGGCGTCCCGGGACTACATCATCAAGCGGTGGCATGAACAAGGCCACCGAATCTCTACGCTCGGACGAGCCCCTTCCGACGACGTCCGACGGATGGTTTCCGAGCATCAGGACAGCCGACTGGCCGATCGGTCGCACGTTCTCGCCGCCGCCCACCACCTCAATCGCAGTGCGAGAATTGACGCCGTCGTGGCCTATGGGCAGGCAGCGGTGACCCAGGCGAACTGGGTCGCGCACGCGCTGTCCTTACCGCACCTATGGGACGACCCCGACCTCGACCTGCGCGACAAGGCAACCGTCGCGCGGCTATGGGCCGACGCGAACGTGCCGCAGCCCCACACGATCGAGGTGACCGAGCCCAACGACCCACGTCTGGACGCGATGACTGGCCCAGTCGTCGTGAAGCCGTCGGGCATGATGGGCGCACTCGGCGTCCGACGCTGCGAAAACCCCGCCGAGGTCCGACAATGGGTTCGTCATCTGCTCGACCCGGCGACGTGGACCGATGCCGGGCCGCGCGCGGCCCAACTGCACACCAACTACGGAATCAGCCAATCCTGCCTCGTCCAGTCGCTGCTGCAGGCCGATCCCGTCGGCGACCGCCGACCTGAGTTCACTGCCGAATGTGTGGTGAATGACGGCCAGGTACACCTCATCGGCAGCTTCCAGAAATACCACAGCAGGCCACCATTCTTCGAAGAGCGCAACCTGTTCGCGCCTCCCACCGATCTCAGCAGCGCACAATTGACGATGGTGCGCGCCCTAGCACAAAAGGCGATAGGAGCACTGGGGTTCCGGTGGGGGGTCTGCCATCTTGAGCTGTG
>DASTKA010000677.1:0-7583 GCA_035716165.1 Mycobacterium sp.
AGGCGGTGACCGAGGAGCGCCAGCCGGGCGGCTACGGCCTGGGCGGATTCGGTCCCGCACCCGAGGGCATGGCCGCCTGGATCATCGGGATGGTCGCCGCCATCGGGCTGGCACTGTGGATTGGGGCACGAGCATGAGCGACGCGGACGTTCGCGGCACCGACACCGGCGGGAGCCCGCACGGCGTCGGCGAGCGGGAACCCGACGACGCGGCACTGGCCGCCATGTCGCAACGGGAACTGGTGGCGCTGGGCGGCAAGCTGGACGGCGTCGAAACGGTGTTCACGGAGCCCCGTTGGCCGATCGAGGGCACCAAAGCCGAGAAGCGCGCCGAGCGTGGCGTCGCCCTGTGGCTTTTGCTGGGTGGCTTTCTCGGCCTGGCGCTGCTGCTGATCTTCTTGTTCTGGCCGTGGGAGTACAAGCCGAAGGAGGAGGCGGGCAGCTTCCTCTACGATCTGGCCACCCCGCTGTACGGTCTTACCTTCGGCGGGGCGATCCTGGCGATCGGGATCGGCGTCATCCTGTACCAGAAACGCTTTATCCCCGAAGAGATTTCGATCCAGCAACGCCACGACGGCGCCTCGCGCGACGTCGACCGCAAGACGGTGGTGGCGAATCTGGCCGACGCGTACGGGGGTTCGACGGTCGGGCGGCGCAAGCTGATCGGCCTGTCGCTGGGGATGGGGCTGGGCGCGTTCGGCCTGTCCACCCTGGTCGCGTTTGCCGGTGGGTTGATCAAGAACCCGTGGAAGCCGGTGGTGCAGACCGCCGACGGCAAGAAGGCCGTGCTGTTCACGTCGGGGTGGACCCCGACCTATCACGGCGAGACCATCTTTCTGGCGCGCGCCACCGGCTCCGCTTCCGCGTCGCCGTTCATCAAGATGCGCCCCGAGGACCTCGACGCCGGCGGCATGGAAACCGTCTTCCCGTGGCGGGAGTCCGACGGGGACGGCACCACGCCGGAATCGCAGGAGCGGCTGCGGGCCATCAACCAGGGCGTGCGAAACCCGGTGATGCTCATCCGAATTCGGCCCACCGACATGGGCCGTGTGGTCAAACGGCAGGGCCAGGAGAGCTTCAACTTCGGTGAGTTCTTCGCCTACACCAAGGTCTGCTCGCATCTGGGTTGCCCCGCATCGCTGTACGAGGAGCAGTCCTACCGAATCTTGTGCCCTTGCCACCAGTCGCAGTTCGACGCGCTGCACTTCGCCAAGCCGATTTTCGGGCCGGCCGCGCGGGCGTTGGCGCAACTGCCGATCACCATCGACACCAACGGGTATCTGGTCGCCAACGGTGACTTCATCGAACCCGTCGGACCGGCATTCTGGGAGAGGACGACAACATGAGTCCGAAATTCAGTCCCCCGAAGATCGGCGATGTCCTGGCGCGCCAGGGCGAGGACATCGACACGCGCTATCACCCGTCGGCCGCCGTACGCAGACAGCTCAACAAGGTCTTCCCCACGCACTGGTCGTTCCTGCTGGGTGAGATCGCGATGTACAGCTTCATCGTGCTGCTGCTCACCGGTGTCTACCTGACGCTGTTCTTCGATCCGTCCATGGGCGAGATCACCTACAACGGCGCTTACCAGCCGCTGCGCGGCGTGGACATGTCGAAGGCCTTCGCCTCGACCCTCGACATCTCCTTCGAGGTGCGCGGCGGCCTGTTCGTGCGTCAGGTCCACCACTGGGCCGCACTGATTTTCGCCGCGTCCATCATGGTGCACCTGGCCCGCATCTTCTTTACCGGCGCCTTCCGGCGACCGCGCGAGGCGAACTGGGTGATCGGTTCGCTGCTGCTGATCCTGGCCATGTTCGAGGGTTATTTCGGTTATTCGCTGCCCGACGACCTGCTGTCGGGCATCGGGTTGCGCGCCGCGCTGTCCTCGATCACGTTGGGCATGCCGGTGATCGGAACTTGGCTGCACTGGGCGCTGTTCGGCGGTGACTTCCCCTGCGGTGGAGTCGGAAACGAGTGCGCCACAGCGGGTTACATCATCCCGCGCATGTACGCCCTGCACATCCTGCTGCTGCCCGGGATCATCCTGGCGCTGATCGGGCTGCACCTGGCCATGGTGTGGTTCCAGAAGCACACCCAGTTCCCCGGGCCGGGCCGCACCGAGCACAACGTGGTGGGCGTGCGAGTGATGCCGGTGTTCGCGGTCAAATCAGGTGCGTTCTTCGCCGCTATCGTCGGCGTGCTCGGCCTGATGGGTGGTCTGCTGCAGATCAACCCGATCTGGAACCTGGGCCCCTACAAGCCGTCTCACGTCTCGGCCGGTTCTCAGCCCGACTTCTACATGATGTGGACCGAGGGCCTGGCACGTATCTGGCCGCCATGGGAGTTCTACTTCTGGCACCACACCATTCCCGCTGCCGTCTGGGTTGCGTTGATCATGGGCGGGATCTTCATGCTGCTGATGGTCTACCCGTTCCTCGAAAAGCGGTTCAGCGGTGACTACGCGCACCACAACCTGCTGCAGCGGCCGCGCGACGTTCCCGTGCGGACGTCGATCGGCGCCATGGCGATCGCGTTCTACATGTTGCTGACGCTGGCCGCGATGAACGACATCATCGCGTACAAGTTCGACATCTCGCTGAACGCAACGACGTGGATCGGGCGCATCGGCATGGTGATCGTCCCGCCGGTCGTCTACTTCATCGCCTATCGGTGGTGCATCGGACTGCAGCGCAGCGACCGCGCGGTGCTCGAGCACGGCATCGAGACCGGCATCATCAAGCGGCTGCCGCACGGCGCCTACATCGAGCTGCACCAGCCGCTGGGCCCGGTCGACGCCCACGGCCACCCGCTGCCGCTGGCGTACCAGGGCGCCCCGCTGCCCAAGAAGATGAACAAGCTGGGCTCGGGCGGGTCTCCGGGCAGGGGCAGCTTCCTGTCCGCCGACCCGGTGTCCGAGGACGCGGCATTGCGGGAGGCGGCGCACGGCTCCGAGCAGCGCGCCCTGACCGCACTGCGCGAGCACCAGGACGGCCTCAACGGGTCCACGAACGGTTCGACGAACGGTTCGACGAACGGCGAGCACTAGCGCGGACAGCCCTGCTCCTCATCGGCTCGGCGTGATGCGGGAGCCGGGCAGTCCAGCGCCGCGCCGGTTGCGTTGACCGCGCACCGGCGAGGCGCGAGCGCCCTCCCCGTTCGCTATCCGCCGGTGACTACTGCTCTTCGACTACGCGGCGCAGCTGGCGAATGTGCAGCCACTCGACCGCCGGCATCGCCGCGGTGATGACGCCGGCGAGCCCATACGCGGCCCACGACGCCCCATCGTGACCGACCGCCATCAGGTAGGTCGCGGCCCCGACCGCGACCAGCGCCGCACCCATGGTGCCGGTCAGTATCACGGTGCCGCGCAACCAGACCCGGTCTACCGCCTCGCCCGACCATTCGGCGCCCGGTGCCGGTGCCACCGCTTGCGCGGAGCCGCCCCGCTCGCCACCGGTGCGCAGGCGTCCGCCGCCCAGCCGTACCGCAGGTCTTGACGGGCCGGGCGCCGGCGCGGTCATCGCCTGAGCGGCCGGCTCCGATTGGGACATCCGGCGGGCTCGCAACAGGACGGGGATCGCACCGGCGATGATCAGGGCCGAGACGACGATGACGGCGTACAGCACCCAGGTCGTGTGGGGGCTGCTGGCCGCCTTGTGAAAGCCCCTGCCCAAATCCGCCAGCGCGACGGCGGCCGCCACGCTGACGCCCAGCAGCACCAGATAGATGGCGGCGCAGGCGCCGATCAGGATGCGGTCGATGACCTCGGGCGCAATGGAGTCGTCGCCCCACCCGCGCCGATAAGCCGAGTATCTGCTGACCATCAGCAGCTCGTCTGCGGGGAGTCGTTGCTGTTCGACGAGAGCACGGTGCCGTCGCTGGTGGTGATCGAGCAGTTGAGCCTGCTGACCCGGAACAGGCTGGAAGCCTCCAGCGAGCCGACGTCGGACTGCGAGATCGGGGTGACGGTCATCGACCAAGGGATATACACGTTGTGCTGCGTGCGGCGCCGGCCGGACGCGTCGACGTAGGTCACCGAGATGATGTCGCCCGGGGCTTTGGTGCCGGTCACCGAGTAGGTGACCTGCCGCGGACCCGCCGGCGTCGTAGGCGGTGGTGGTGGCGGCGGGGCCGCCGTGGGCGTCGCCGGCGGCGGCGCCGGAGCGGGTGCGGGCGGGGGCGGTGCCGGAGCAGGCGTCACCGTCACAGTCTGGGTCTCCGTTGTTGGCGGGGGCGGCGGTTCGCTCGTGGGTGGCGGTGGCGGTGGGGGTGGCGGGGGCGGCGGTTTGGTGGTCGTGATCTCGTCCTGCAGCGGCGGGGTGGACGGGGCCGTGGTGGTCCCGGGGTTGGCAAGCTTGGTGGTATCGGTCCGCGCGAAGAGCAGCGACACCGATACGACGAGCGCGATCGCGGCCGCGATGGCGGCGATGCCGACCACCCACGGCCAGCGCGCGGCGCTGCGTTCGTCGTCAGCATCGGTGGAATCGGCGAACTCGTCGTAGTCGTACAGCCGCAGATCGGCCGGCAGGTAGGGGCCGGTGGTGAAATGCTCGGACTCCGGAGCCGAATAGGCCCGCGAGTACGCGTCCGTCTCATCGGTTTGGTTCGCCGCGGCCAGCTCGGCGCTGTCCTCGAACGATTCTGACTCGCCCTCGACATCGCCATGGGCACCGGGTTCCGGATCGTAGTCGGGCTCGCCGCCGGAGTGCGGTTCGTGGCTGATCGGGTCGGCAGGGTCGGGTTCGTCAGGATCCCATTCCGGGGGTCTCGACCCGCTCATCTCTGCCTTTGCCTGCCCTGTTCGACTGCCTCACTCGCGCAGCCTCCGCGATCACATCGATGCGGGCGCGCTGGGAAACTCCTCGTTTGCCTGGGCAGCACACTACCGAACCAAAAAGGGGCAAAGCCGTCGTGGCGAAGGGCCCACCAATCACGTGATCTGATTGTGACCTTAATGCCGCGAATCAGTGCTTCTCGGGACCGAGGTAGTACTCGAAGACCAGCCCCGCCACCGACGTCAGGACGAACATGATTCCGGCGACGATCAGCCACGGCAGCCACAGAGCGATGCCCACCGCGACCACCGCGCCCGACAGCGCGACCAGAATCGGCCACCAGCTGTGCGGGCTGAAGAAGCCCAATTCGCCTGCTCCGTCGCTGATCTCAGCGCCTTCGTAGTCCTCGGGCCGGGTGTCGAGCCGGCGCGCGACGAACCGGAAGAACGTCGCCGTGATCAGCGCCAGGCCACCGGTCAGCACGAGCGCGGTGGTGCCCGCCCACTCCACACCTCCGGTGGCGAAGATCGCGGTCAGCACCCCATAGAGCACCGCAACCACAATGAAAAACCCGGCGATGAATTCGAATAGCCTGGCTTCGATATGCATCTTGGTGTCCTAACCTACTGGCTTCCCGCCAACTGACCGCGCTTGGTGTCGAACGGATGGGTGGTCACCGCCAGCGGCGCCTGCCCGATCGCCTGCAACGCCTCGGCGTTGCTCTTCCCGCCCATCCGCTGCTGCAGGTAGGCCTTGAAGTCGTTGGGCGCCACCACCCGAACCTCGAAGTTCATCATCGAGTGATAGGTGCCGCAGAACTCGGCGCAGTGGCCGACGAACGCACCCGGCGTCTGGATCTCTTCGGTCTGGAAGACGTGCACCGAGTTGTTCGCGTCGGCGTTGGGAATCACGTCGCGCTTGAACAGGAACTCCGGCACCCAGAACGTGTGAACCACGTCCGCGGATGCCAGGTCGAACTCGATGCGCTTGCCCGTCGGCAGCACCAGCACCGGGATTTGCTCGCTGGAGCCCAGCGTTTCGACCTTGTCGAAGTTCAGGTACTGCCGGTCGGAGGTGTTGAACCCGCGGACGGCGCCGACGCGCTCCTCACCGCGGGCGTCCTTGCCCTCCGGCTTGGACACCATCGCCTTCTTGCGCTCGGGGTCCGACCCGTCGTAGGTCAGCGTGCCGTCTTTGAAGGCGACCCGCTGGTAGCCGAACTTCCAGTTCCATTGGAAGGCCGTGACATCGATCACGACCTCGGGGTCCTTGGCCAGGTGCAAAACCTTCTCCTGCACCACCACGGTGAAGTAGAACAGCACCGAGATGATGAGGAACGGTGTCACCGTGAGGGCCAGCTCCAGCGGCATGTTGTAGCCGAACTGCCGGGGCAGCTCGGTGTCGGTGACCTTCTTGCGGTGGAAGGCCGACGCCCAGAAGATCAGCCCGAACACGATGGCGCCGACAACCAGCGAGGCGATCACCGCCCCGATCCACAGTTGCCGGTTGAGGTGGGCCTCCGGCGTGATGCCCCGCGGCCAGCCCAGGGCCAGCGCGTCCGCCCACCCGCTGCATCCGCTCAGGGCCAACGCCAGCACGCCGAACGTCAAGGCCAGCGCGAACGGCCGAAGGCGACGGGAAAGACCCTTCGCCGGGCCCCCGGATTGCCGCCGAAACCTGCCCTGCGACAAACGTTGCGAACGGTCCTGCTCGCGAGGGGTCACGTTAGCGCCTCCTGCTCGGATATCGAATACTACGCAGCGTAGACCACGCGCCTGAGCCCGGCGACGAAACCCCGGCCCGCCAGTCTTGTCAGCCATTCGCGAAGTACCGGGTGCGGCATCCACGCACACCCGCGATGTGCGGCATACTGGGGCGCCGTGTGTGGTCTGCTGGCGTTCGTCGCTGCCCCGGAGGGCCTGATTGATGACGCGGCCGCCGCCCGGGCCGATGACGCGGTCGCGCGCGCGTCGCATTCGATGCGCCACCGCGGGCCCGACGAGCCGGGCACCTGGGTGGATCCGGACACCGATGGCTCGGTCGTCTTCGGCTTCAACCGGCTGTCCATCATCGACATCGCCCATTCGCATCAGCCCCTGCGCTGGGGGCCGCCCGAGGCGCCCGACCGCTACGTGCTGGTGTTCAACGGCGAGATCTACAACTACCTTGAACTGCGCGACGAACTGGCCACCCAACACGGCGCAGCGTTCGCCACCGACGGCGACGGCGAGGCCATTGTCGCCGGCTTTCACTACTGGGGCACCGGCGTTTTGACCCGGCTGCGCGGCATGTTCGCGTTCGCGCTGTGGGACACCGTGACCCGCGAATTACTCTGTGCCCGAGACCCTTTCGGCATCAAGCCGCTGTTCATGGCGACCGGCGCCGGCGGCACCGCGGTGGCGAGCGAGAAAAAGTGCCTGCTGGACCTGTCCGAGCTGATCGGATTCGACACCGGGATCGACGAGCGCGCCGTGCAGCACTACACCGTCCTGCAGTACGTGCCCGAACCCGAGACCTTGCACCGCGGGGTGCGACGGCTGGAATCGGGCTGCTACGCCCGGATCCGTCCCGACCGCCTGCAACCGGAGGTCACGCGGTATTTCGTGCCGCGGTTCGCCGCGGTGCCGATCGCCCGCGGCACCGAGCAGGCCCGCTACGACGAGATCACCGCAGTGCTCGAGGACTCGGTGGCCAAGCACATGCGCGCCGACGTGACCGTCGGGGCGTTTCTGTCCGGCGGGATCGACTCCACCGCCATTGCGGCGCTGGCCATCCGGCACAACCCCCGGCTGATCACCTTCACGACCGG
>DASTKA010000678.1:0-3459 GCA_035716165.1 Mycobacterium sp.
CTGCGCCGGGTGTTCACGAACGGCTATCTGCTCGGCACAGCTCGCTCCAGTCGTGCGCTTCTCGCGGAGAGGTCGGGTTGGTGAGGGCCGCACCCACCCGGCCCAGCGAAGCGCAGCTGATCGAGTTCAGACATCGTGTCAGGGCGCATATCGCCGAACACGCACCCCCATTCGACGCGCGAGAAGGGCACCGTGCGCCGGAAAACCCTGAGCAGGAAGCGCAATTGCGCGGCTGGTTCGCCACGTTGTTCGACGCGGGTTTCGTCGGCGCAGACTGGCCCGTCGAGCACGGCGGACGCGCCGATCACCACCCGCTGCACGACCGCATCCTCAGCGAGGAGCTCCTGCGTGCCCGTGCTCCGCGGCCCATCGATCAGGTCAATCTTGCGGCCCATGTGCTGCTGCACTTCGGGTCGGACGAGCAGAAGGCCGAACTGCTTCCGCCGATACGCCGCAGCGAGCACATATGGTGTCAGTTGCTCAGCGAGCCCAATGCCGGTAGCGATATCGCCGCCGTCCGCAGCAAAGCTGTCGAGCAACCTGATGGCACGTGGGTGATCGACGGCCAGAAGACCTGGATCACTGACGGGCACTGGGCCGACATGGGGCTAGCGCTCATCCGCACCGACCCGACTTCATCGCGCCACCACGGCCTTTCGGTGTTCGCCGTGCCAATGTCGGCACCCGGCGTCGAGGTTCGTCCGATCCGCACGATCAACGAGGCGATCGAAGTGAACGAAGTTTTTCTCGACGGCGCGACGGTGCCCGCGAGAAGCTTGATCGGCGAGGTCGGCCAGGGCTGGTCGATCATCATGGCGGGCTTGGATTTCGAACGTTTCGGGATCGGCGGCAACGTCATCTTGCTTGAGCTGCTGATCGATGACCTGGTGATGGTGGCGCGCAACGCCACCGTCGAAGGCACCCCGGCCCTCGAACATGATGACATCAGGCAGGCGGTCGCCGAGCTGGCCGTCGAAGTCGAGGTGGCGAAGTCTTTCATCGACGATCACGTCGAGCGGCTCATCATCGGTGCGGATCAACCGGGCGACGGTTCGATCGCCAAGCTGAGCTTCTCCGAGACGTATCACCGGGTTTCGGCCTACGGCACCGAACTCGCCGCCACGGTGTGCACCGTGGCCGCCGATCCGAGCGTCGAGCTGGCGAAACAGCGTCTGCGAGAATGCTGGCTGTGGTCGCGTGCTTATACGATTTCCGGCGGAAGCAATGAGATGATGCGCAACATCCTCGCCAAACGTCGGCTTCTGCTGCCGAGCCGGTGATGTCAGAAACTTACTGGGGTCTCGTCGACGCGGTTGCGCAAGAACATCCGGACCGAGTGGTACTCGCCGACGACTTCGGTCGCAGCCTCACGTGCGCAGCCCTTCGCGACGAGGCGTTGCGGACGGCGGCAGCGCTGTCGGATTCCGGAGTAGGCGAGGGCACCGTGGTGTCGTGGCAATTGCCGACCACGTTGGAAACGATGGTGGTGATGGTGGCGCTCACCCGATTGGGCGCCGTGCAGAATCCCATCCTGCCCATTTGGCGCGAACGCGAAGTTCGCTTCGCGACCGAACAACTCGCGACCGAGGTCCTGGTCGTACCCGGTCACTGGCGCGGTTTCGACCACACTGCGCTCGCCCGCGAACTGGCGGAGCAACGGCCCATGTCCGTCCTCGTGATCGATCACGACGCGCCGATCACCGAGGCGCTCCGCCTGCCTGCCGGCGACCCGGCCGCGCTGCCTGCGCCGCCGGCATCCGCGGAGGACCCCCGCTGGGTCTACTACTCCTCGGGTACCACGGCGGCGCCGAAAGGCGCTCGGCATTGCGACCGTTCGGTCATCGCGGGTTCTGCCGGGGTGGTCGGCATCGTGGGGGCATCGAGCAGTGACGTCAACCCGATCGCCTTTCCGGTCTCGCACATCGGTGGTGCCGCCATGCTTGCGGCGAGCCTGCGCACCGGCATGCGCTTGGTGCTGTTCGACTCATTCGATCCGGCGACCTCACCGCAAGCAATCGCCGCACACCGACCAACGCTGTTGGGCACCGCGACGCCGTTCCTAGTCGCGTTCATGGCCGCGCAGCGCGCGCACGGAACACAACCGCTCTATCCCGATCTTCGCGGCTGCGTGGGCGGTGGCGCACCGATCACCGCCGAGCTGGGACGCCAAGTGCGGGAAACGTTTTCGGTCAACGGTGTCGCCAACTCCTGGGGCCTGACCGAGTTCCCGGTCGCGACGTCGCAGCGGCCGGAGGCCGCCCCGGATCTCCTCGATCGGACCGTGGGGCGCCCGGTCGCCGGAGTGTCTGTGCGGGCCGTCGACGACAGCGAGCGCGAGGTCGGCGTCGGCGAAGAAGGTGAACTTCGGCTCAAGGGACCCCAGTGCTTCCTGGGATATGTCGACGGCTCGCTGGACGCCGACGCATTCGACGACGACGGCTGGTTCCGCACCGGGGACCGGGGACGCATCGACGACGAGGGCAACGTCACCATCACCGGACGCATCAAGGATGCGATCATCCGCAACGCCGAGAACATCTCGGCGCTGGAAATCGAGGACGTGCTGGCCACGCACCCCGCAGTCGCAGACGTCGCCGTCATCGGGGTCCCGGATCCTCGTACGGGAGAGCGGGTTTGCGCTGTCGTCGTCGCTCAACCCGGAAGCGATCTCACACTCGACGCATTGGCGCAACACTGCCAGGCAAAAGGTTTGAGTCGCCACAAATACCCCGAGCGACTCGAAGTGGTGGAAGCGCTGCCGCGAAACCTCACCGGGAAGGTGCTGAAGAACGAACTCCGTGCGCGGTTCGGTGCGTGACTCGCTGCGCCTGACCGTTGTCGCTGAGCTGAGCGATCTCACGGAGCAGGGGTCGGGCAACCGAGCGGATGTCGGACATCGTCATCGGGCGCACCGGATGTAGCCCTAATACCAATTGAATACGGCCGCCGTTGTCTAGCACAGGCGCAGAGATCGTCGCGACGGGACGGGGCGCGCGTGTGTTCGTGTCGGTCGTCAAGGCCGCAGAGGTGAATTCGAGACGCAACTGATCGATGATCGAGCGCATGTTGACCGGCAGCGCATGCTCGGACAGCGATCCGATGGCCTGCGCCGCCTGCGCGAGTGCCGGCGTCATCCAGTCGACGTCGTAGCCGCGCTCACGGGTTTCCGTGAGGACGTCGTTGAGCTGGCGCGTCAGCGCGGCGTCGTCTGCGGCCGCACGCTGGACCCAATCTCGCTGCGCGTCCGGGGTGTCCCAGGCCGCGAACGCGACTCCGAACGGTGCCGTGTAGGGAATGCGTTCGTAGGGCGATGCCGAAATCGCGCCACCCTTCGGCTGTTCGAACGCCGTGATGACGAGATCGTCGCCGGCGCGCTCGATGACCGAGGCAGGCACATCGACGACGGTCGCGAGGCGTCGGGCCGCATCGCGTGCGCGGTGAGCCACAGGACGGGCAGTG
>DASTKA010000679.1:0-2381 GCA_035716165.1 Mycobacterium sp.
CGCTCAACTACGAGAACGTGCTGGCCGCCGCCGATGGCGTCGTGCAGCTGGCCGGAAGCGACTCGATCAATCCCTGCTTCGGCCAGACGATTATTCTCAACCACCCCAACGGCTACAGCACCCGCTACGCGCATCTCTCGCAGATCTATGTCGGCGCAGGGCAGAGCGTCGCTCGCGGACAGGTCATCGCGCAGAGCGGGAACACCGGCTGCAGCAGCGGCCCGCACCTGCATTTCGGCGCGTATATCACGAGCTCCTGGACGGCGATCGATCCCTGGGGCTGGTGGGGCGCACCCGGCGCCGATCCCTGGGGCGACCCGGCCGACCTGTGGCTCACCGGGTCGGCGCAGTTCCCGCTGCCCTCGGCGCCGACCAATGTGCAGGCCATCGCCGGCAACGCCTCGGTCACCGTGAGCTGGGCGCCGCCGTCGTTCAATGGCGGCAGCGGCATCAGCAGCTACACGATCACGTCCTCGCCCGGCGGCATCAGCGTCTCCGCCTCGGGCAACGCCACGAGCGCCGTCCTCACCGGGCTCAGCAATGGGACAATGTACACCTTCTCGGTGACGGCGCAGAACAACGTGGGCGCGACGCTCTCGCAGGCGTCGAACCCGGTCGTGCCGTCGGCCTGGGTGGGACAGTACCGGGCGATGGCGCCAGTGCGGATCCTCGACACCCGCAACGGGATTTCGCAGCCGCTCGTGGCGCAGCAAACGATCACCATCCCGGTGGCTGGACAGGCCGGCATTCCCACCGGGGGGATCCCTGCCGTGCTGCTCAACGTGACGTCGGTTTGGCCGCAGACGGATAGCTACCTCACGGTCTGGCCCACCGGGTCGCCGCGACCAACGACCTCGAGCCTCAATTTCAAGGCCGGGCAAACGATCTCCAACCTGGTCGAAGTCCCGGTGGGCGTGGGTGGTGACATCAACATCTTCAACTGGACCGGCGCGACCCACGTCGTCGTCGACATGGTCGGCTTCGTGTCGAATGACCTGATCTGGAGCATGGGCCTGTTCCATCCCATTGAGCCCAGCCGGCTCGTCGATACCCGCACCAGCAGCGGGCCCGTGGGGGATGGGCAAACCATCAATGTGCAGGTCACCGGACAGGGTGGCGTCCCGGCGACCGGGGTCTCGGCCGCGCTCGTCAACCTCACCGTGGTCAGTCAGACAGGGCCTGGATATATCACGGCGTATGCGAGTGGCGCCAGCCGACCGACGGCTTCGAATATCAACTACGACTGGGGCCAGACGATCTCGAATCGCACCATCGTGCCGCTCAGCAGCGACGGCAAGCTCGCCATCTATAACTTCCATGGGTCGGTCAACGTCATCGTCGACGTAAGCGGCTGGTTCACGGACGGGTCGGCCACAGAAGTCCAGACCGGCCAGTTCGTCGGCATCAACCCGGCGCGCATCTATGACACGCGCACCGGACCGGGGGCACTGACAGCCGGCGTGCGAACCATCGCCGTGGCGGGCCAGGGCGGCGTGCCCAACATGACGGACACGGCACCACCAACCGCCGTGGTCCTGAACATGACCGTGATCAAGCCGCAGGCTGCCGGATTCCTGACCGTCTTCGCCAGTGGGTCGACGCAGCCAACGACATCGGACGTCAACTTCCCGGCGGGCGCCATCGAGTCGAACCTGGTGGTCTCGAAAGTCGGCGCGGACGGAAAGATTTCGATCTATAACCTGATCGGCGCGACCGACATCGCGGTCGACGTCCTCGGGTATTACAACTAGGACCCCCTCCCCTGCCCTCCCCACAAGGGGAAGGGAGATTTACGGACAATCGCCGGGCCTCCCCCACGGGGGGAGGGAGAATCAACAACTCTTCCCGCAAGGGTGCGGGACATTTACGGACCATTCCGTATAACCGTTGGTCCGCGCACGCGACTGTGATCGACCGGTGACCCGTCGTCGATTGTCTTCTCTGCGTGCTTGCCGCTAACTGATATGGGGTCTGGCATGAGGCGCACCGCAAGGACGATGATGATCAGCGCGCTGCTGGTCGCGTTCGGGTGGGGCATCATCGCCCCGCGGACGCCGGCGCTCGCCATCAACAATCCGCTGCCGGCCGGGCTCAACTTCGGGCTGGGCAACAATCCCGGCGACCTGTCCTGGATGACGAACAGTGGTGTCCCCTGGAAGTTCCGCTATGCCTACCTCGCCGGGGGCGTGAACACCACCAGCGGTTGGGAGACCTGGAACACGCCGGCCGGCGCGTATGCGAGCTACTACATGTCGGCGAGCCAGTCGAACGGCTATCTGCCGATTTTCAGCTATTACGAGCTGCTGCAATCAAATCCGTCAACCGGCAACAACGAATCCGATCGCGACTTCAGCAACCTCAACAATACGGCCACGATGGCT
>DASTKA010000680.1:0-2531 GCA_035716165.1 Mycobacterium sp.
CTTGATGCCCGGCTCCGCGGCGCAGACATGGGGAATGGCGTTGATGCAGTGGTTGGCGGTGACCACGACGCCGGGATTCTTCACCAGGCCTTCCGCGATCGTCTCCGGTTGCAGACCCTTGAAGGTGAGGCTCACGTCGGGGTCGCCGGTGATCTCCACCTCGAAGCGTTCACCCCGGCCACCGAAATTCCAGGCAGGTTCCAGATTTTCCTCGCCCATCAGCCAGTTGACCGCCGCGGTGATGACCGGTTCACCATCGACGAGCGCCTGCCAGCGGAACCGGCGTGCGGCAACTGTGCCGGTGGTGATCGGGAAGGGATCGTAGTCGATGTCGGCGGTCGCCACTGCGACGTCCTGGATGGTCCTGATGTTCGAATCGATGCGAAAACCCATGTGATCGGCGATCATTCGCACGGACTGCTTGAAGCCCGCTTCGAGCAGGCCGGCCATCGGCCCTTGCGTGGCTTCCTCGGGCGTACCGCCGAATCCCATGATGTGGCGCACCACGTCCGGTGCGTTGTAGGTTCGGATGTCGGAGAACTCCTCGGCACGCACGTGCGTCACGGCCGACGACAGCGAGGACACCATGAGCGGGAATCGCTCGGTGATGCCGCCGGGGTGGATGCCCGAACCATGCAGCGTCACACCGCTTTCCGTTGCAGCGTCGGCGACGGCCTGGTGACGTTTGTTGCCCGGATCGGGATAGACCCAGCCCACGGGTGTGACTACGTTCTTGCCGGAGCGCAGGATCGCGATCACTTCGTCGTCGTTGGGAATCAGCGGGCTGTACATGACGCAATCGGCGTCCAGCGCCAGAATCTCGTCGACGCTCGTGGTGGCGGTGACGCCGAGATCCTGCGTCCCGATGATCTGGCCCACGTCGACGCCGTTCTTGTTCGCGCTGTGCACCCAGCATCCCACCAGCTCCAGCTGGGGGTGATTGATGACGCACGCGATCGCCGCTTTCCCCACGCCCCCGGTCGCCCACTGGATGACACGAAGCTTGGACGGGCTACTCATCATTGACCTCCCGGGCGGCCACAGCGCGGCCTTTACACATCGACGAACGAAATGGCAGGCTATGACTTGCTGACAGTGACTGTCAATAATCGATCGTTCGGCGAGAGGGTCTGTTGATGAGCGTCCTTGACGGCAAGATCGCGATCGTCACCGGAACCAGCCGCGGTGTGGGTGTGGGTATCGCCCACGAATTGCTGCGCGCCGGCGCGACCGTTGTCGGCTGCTCGCGCTCACCGCTGGACGCCATCCCTGGCATCGAACCTGACTGGGCGGACCGCGCTTGGCAACGGGTGTGCGACCAGGGTGACTATCGCTCGATCGACGCGTTCGTCGCGGACGTCGTCGCAACCCATGGCAGGGTGGACATTCTGGTGAACAATGCCGGAGGCACCGTTCCGGCACCACACGCCGAGAGCATTCCCGAACTGGTGCAGCGCATTCAGGGCGCGCCCGCCGGCGATGACGATTACGCCCGCACCGCCTTGTTCCACGCGTTCGCCGTCCAGATGAACCTCATCAGCCCGCTGTGGTTTGCGATCCGCGTCTATCGGCAGATGCAAACCCAGGACGGCGTGGGCTGCATCATCAACATCTCCAGCGGCGCCGGCCATCCGGCAGGATCGCCGACCCTGGTCTCCTACGGGGCGGCCAAGAGCGGCCTCAACCACCTGACCCGATCGCTGGCCGAAGAGTGGGGTCCCAACGTGCGGGTCAATTGCATCGCCCTGGGGCCGACGATGACCGAAAACTTCCGGTCGTTCGTGCTGCCCAAAGACGACCCCGACGGCGCGAAGTATTTCGCCGCGGTCCCGTTGGGCCGCGCCGGCGAGCCCGCGGAGGTCGGGCGGGTCTGCGTTTTCCTCGCCGGCGGGCAGGCTGACTTCGTCAACGGCACCACCATTGAATGCGACGGCGGGATGCTGCCCGGCGTGCTCTATGACGCGGGCCTGAAGACAATCACGGATCTGCTGTAACGCTTCTATAACGAAACCAGCGCAAGGAGATTCACATGAGCGGCTTGGAGCCGACGCCAGAGCAGTTCGCCGCGCTCGCAGCGCGACCGGCCGACGCGCCGGTGGTGATGGTCAACCTGTTGAAGTTCAAGCCCGAGGGCGGCCGGGAGAGCTACGTGCAATACGGCCGAGAAGTGGTCCCACACCTGGAACGCGTCGGTGCCACCCTGCGCTATGCCGGGCAGGCGCCGTCGGTGGTGATCGGCGATGGCGAACGGCCTTGGTGGGACGCGATTCTCATCGTTGAATATCCAACCCCACAGGCCTTCATCGACATGGTGACGACCCCGGAGTACGCCAAGGTGCACCAGCACCGCGCCGCCGGACTGGATCGCGGAGATTTGATCGCGACGTCGACATGGTCGATGTCGCCCGAGTGACCTGACGGCATCCGCTCGGACGAGCCGCCCGCGCGGCGCCGCTGACCTGTGCGCCTGCCGATCAAAGCTACGGCTTTCCGGATCAGGCCGAAGTGGGTCTAATAGGTGGATGGAACTG
>DASTKA010000681.1:0-2206 GCA_035716165.1 Mycobacterium sp.
TACCTCAACCTCATCGGCGATCGCTACCTCGAACTCGTCGACGGCCCCGGATCGCCCAAGCGCTTGCCGGCCGGCGGCCAGATTCCCGTCAGCCGTACCGCGCCGGCGCTCGACCTTGATCTGCTACTCGGCGGACTGAAACCCGTTACCCAGGGCCTGAATGCGCGCGATGTCAACGCGCTGACCTCGGGGTTGTTGCAGGTCTTCCAGGGGCAGGGCGGGACGCTCGAGTCGCTGTTCGCCAAGACGACGTCGTTTTCGAATGCCTTGGCCGACAACGATCAAACCGTCCAGCAACTGATCGACAACCTCAACATCGTGGTCGGCACGATCGACAAGGACGGCAATAAGTTCTCCGGCGCGGTCGATCGCCTCGAGCGGCTTGTCACTGGGCTGTCGGACGACCGCAGCACCATCGGCTCCGCCATCGAAGCCCTGGATAATGGCACCGCTTCGCTGGCGGATCTGCTGAGCAAAGCGCGGCCGCCGCTGTCCGGCACCATCGACCAGTTGAGTCGGCTGGCGCCGATCCTCGACGACGACAAGGACCGCCTCGACGCGGCGATCGGCAAGGCGCCGAAGAACTACCGCAAGCTGGTCCGGCTCGGCGCGAACGGCGCCACCGTCCCGTACTACCTGTGCATGTTGACGCTCCGCGGCACGGATCTGCAGGGCAAGACGGTGAGAGCTCCTGTATTTAGGTCAGAAGCGGGAAGGTGCACGGAACCCTGATGCTGAAGTATCGCGGAACTGGGCTCATCAAGGCCGGCCTCATCGGCGTCGTCCTGGCGGTGATGGTGATCCTGGTGGGCCTGTCGCCCGACCGGTTCACCCAATGGGCGACGATGGTCAGGTACCAGGCGCTGTTTTCGGAAGCCGGCGGCCTTGCGACGGGCAACCCCGTGGTGGTGTCGGGGATGAAGGTCGGCACGGTGTCCGATGTGAAACTGCGCCATGGGGATGCTCTGGTGACGTTCGCGTTGAAGGGCACCATCCTGCTCGGCTCGGAGACATCCGCGCACATCCGCACCAGCACGCTGTTGGGCGAGCGGATGCTGACATTGGAGTCCGCCGGCAGCGGCACCATGCATCCGATGGCACTCATTCCCGTCTCGCGCACGTCTTCGCCTTACTCGCTGACAGAAGCGGTCAGCGACTTCACCACCGACACTGCGGGAACGAACACCACGGCGCTGAACCAGTCGCTGGACACGCTGGCCGCGACGCTCGACCAGATCGCACCTCAAATGGGGCCGGCCTTCGACGCGCTCACCCGGTTATCGCGCACCCTCAACAGCCGCAATAAGAGCCTGGGCGAGCTGTTCAAGAGTGCCGGCGATGTCACCGGGATCCTTTCCGAACGCAGCATGCAGGTCAACAAGCTCATCCTCAACTCCGACTCTCTGCTCCAAGTGCTGGTGGCTCGGCGACAGGAGATAGTGGACCTGCTGGCCAACACGTCGGTGGTGGCCAAGCAGTTGACGGCTTTGGTGCACGAAAACGAAAGCAAATTGGCACCGACGCTGGAGCGGATGAATTCGGTGCTGGCGATGCTGGAAAAGAACCGCGACAACATCAGCAAGACGCTGCCGGGTTTCGCCAAATTCCAGATCACGGTCGGTGAGGCCATCTCGAGTATGTACGCCTATTCGGCGTTCGTCCCGAACCTCCTTGCCCCGGAGATCTTCCAACCGTTCCTCGACTACCTCTGGGGATTCCGGACCTTCGATACTTCTAAGGGCCCCGGCCATCCGTCGCCGGTACCCCGGTCGCTGATTCCGTGGCCGTACAACGGTATTCCGGTATGTCCTAACTGCACGCTGGGCGGCAGGATCGGAGGTTCACAGTGACTTCCCGGATCCCGCGCAAGCGGTTGTCGATCGTGGCGGCGGTCGTCCTGGTCGGGCTCATCGTCGCCGGCGCTGTCGTGCTCTTCCGTAATACCGTTTTGCGCGCACAGACGATTACGGCCTATTTCACCACCGCCACCGCGATTTATCCCAACGACGAGGTGCGGGTATCGGGTGTCAAAGTCGGCAGCATCAAATCCATTCAGCCGCAAGGCACACGGGCCAAGGTGGTCCTCAAGGTCGACCACGGCGTGCCTATTCCGGCGGATGCGAAGGCGGTGATCGTCGCCGCGAATCTGGTGGCTGCCCGCTACGTGCAGCTCACGCCGGCCTACCGCGACAGTGGGCCGGTCATG
>DASTKA010000682.1:0-2360 GCA_035716165.1 Mycobacterium sp.
CGGGGCGCCGGCCGCCGCAGCGGCGGCCGAAGCCGGCGGCTCGGGCGCCGGCGCGCCGATGACGGCGATGCCGGTGAGTGACAAGAGCCCCGAGGGCGAGGATCGCGGGACCAGGGCGCAGGTGGTGAGGTCTCGTCCCAAGGTGGTGCCGCGCAACCGGCCGGGGTGACGCTGCTGTCGCGGCGCAAAGCAAGGAGATTCGACACTTTCGGTTAGGCGGCATACGCGCGCGACGAACAACGTATCCGCGAAACGAATTGACCTATAAAACCCCGTAACCAGGTCCCCTCACTCACCGGACGGACCCGCGAAACCCGCTCCCGGCGACGCGCTCGAACCTGGTCCGCCCGTCGGTTCGATCGATTGGCGCGGTCTTAAGATGTTGCGTGGCAACGAATGTCATGGCTGAGCCGCCGGATGAAGCCTCGAGTTGGGCGTGCAATTCTCGGCCTTGTCTTTTCGGGTGACGAGGTACGGCGGCCGTGATCGTGCACCCGCCGCGAGTGGCCCGCCGCTGACCGAGCGCTCAACAAAAATCGGCGGTTGCCCCGTATTCGACCCATTTATTGTCTTACTATGTGAACCGGTGAACCGGTGGGTGTGAACTAGGTTCGCCACAGCGCCCGAAGCATTGACCGGCTGTGGAAGGGGGCAGGGTGCTTTTGCCTCTCGGTTCGCCGTTGCCCGATGACACGGTCTCGGCAGTACGCGGTGAGTCCGGACTACTCGGTGGCCTGTCGGTTCCACTCAAGTGGGGCGTGGTCGTCCCGCCTGATGACTACGACCATTGGGCCCCGAAGCCGGACGCCGGCGCCGAAGCTCCCGAACAGACTGCCGGCGATTCCCACCCGACCGCGGTTGCAGATGGCGCGCGGGGCGGGAGGGAAGGCGACACCATGCCGCGAACCCCGGGCGTGGTACCGCATTCTCCGGCGGCCGGTTGACACCGGGAAATCCCAAAGCCTCTCCGATCACCGGCGTCAGGCGTTGCTCAGAATCGGCCGCCGCCGCCCATGAAACCGCCTCCGGACGAACTCGGGCTGCCGCCGAACGAGGTAGGGCTCCAGCCGCCGAACCCGCCCCGCATGCCTCCACTGAGAACGTTGCCGATGATGATCCCGCCGAGCATCGCACCCATGTCGCTGCCGCCGCGCCCCATATAGGAGCGCTGCGCCATTTGCACGTCGTCGTTGGCCAGGGACTGCGCCGTGGCGGCCAGCGTCGACGCCGCGTTGGCATGCGCGATCGCCTCGGTCGGCAGCGTCGATCGTTTGTCCTCCGCGGCCTGTAGATGCCGTTGGGCTTCGGCCAGCCGGGTGCGCGCTTCGGGACCGATGCTGCCACGACGCGTGTCGACGTAGTCCGACACCGCACGCACCCGCGACTGCGCGGTGAACAACGCCTGCTCCAATGACCGGTTCAGCTGCTCGGCGGCGGCCTGCTCCTGGGCCAGTGTGGCCAGCAGCCCGTTGAGTGCGGCATCGGCCTTGGTCAGTTGACCGAAGGCGCCCAGCGGATCGTCGGACGCACCCGCCCGTGCGCTTTCGACGGCCCTGAGGACGGCATCGCGCGCCGTGACCAGATCACCCGCGGTTGTCTTGGCCTTCGGCGTCTTCTGCAGCAGTTCGTCTGCACGCGTGATGTCGTTCTGGATGTGGGTCATGGCCGACGGCAGCCGGTCAATGGCGTGCTGAATGTCGGAGGCCGCGTTGTCCACCGCGTCGAGCAACGCGCGTGACTGGCCCAGCGCCGACTCGGCGGCGCGGACGGCATCGACCAATCCGGCTTGCTGTCCGGTGACGGCTCGGGTGGCGAGCTCACGGGCACTACCGATGTTGCGGTCGGCGAACGCCAACCGCTCTTTGGCCGCTGTGACATTGCCGGATACCGAAGTCAGTGCGGCAGAACTGAAGTCGTTGTGCAGCGCGGCAAGTCGTTGTTCGGCCGGCGCGATGCGGGTGGTGAGTTCCACGTACTGCTGCGTCAGTGAGTCCAGCCGGGTGGGGGCGTTGATCACCAAGTCACGCAACTTCTCGAATGCTTCGGTTTGTGACTCGAGTTCACGGTCGGCACGCGCCGCCGAGACGATCACCCGGGTCAGCAGGTCGCGGCGCTGCGCCGGCGTCTCGGGCGTCTCGTCGTCGAGTTGCTGTCGGATCGTGAATGCTTGGGACAGAGCCGCTTTGGCGTTGGTGACGGCCTGGGTGAAGGGCTGGGTGCGGTCCTCGCCGAACTCGGTGACCGCCAGGTCCAATTCGTTGGCGCTGGTGCGCAACGCGTTGTCGACGTCCACCACCAGTTCACGGGACAGGTCGTCGAGCGCCTGCGGCGGCACCGCGGCCAGCGCGTCGGCATCGGCG
>DASTKA010000683.1:0-3809 GCA_035716165.1 Mycobacterium sp.
GCGGGGACTCGCCACCACGGCGCCAACAGATGCGGTCGAAGACATGACGCCATCATCGCAGCCACCACCGACAAAAGCGGGCCGCCCGATCAGCACTCCTGACTCGACCGGATCACGTCAGCGAGCTCCTGATGACATCGCCACCGGGTGATCGTCATCCCATAGCAGCAATTGACGAACCGCCGGACGCGGACCGTAGGGCCGCAGCATCGTGCTGGCCGGACGTGGACGCACCCGTTGCGGCCACCAGAACCAGCGTCCGAGAAGCCTTGCGACAGAGGGCGTCATGAACGACCGCACGATCAGCGTGTCGAACAACAAACCGAGCCCGATCGTCGTCCCGATCTGACCGAGGACCTGAAAACCGCTGAACACAAACGCACACATGGTGACCGCGAAGACGATCCCGGCCGAGGTGACCACCGAGCCGGAGCCGGCCATCGCCCGGATGATGCCGGTATTCAGGCCCGCATGAATCTCTTCCTTGAATCGCGAAATCAACAGGAGGTTGTAGTCGGATCCGACCGCCAGCAACAGGATCACGGCCAGCGCCAGCACGACCCAATAGAGCTGGATGCCGAAGATGTACTGCCACACCAGAACCGAGAGCCCGAACGAGGCCCCCAGCGACAGCGCGACGGTGCCCACGATGACCAGCGCGGCGATCAGGCTGCGCGTGATGATCATCATGATCAGCAGGATGAGGCTCAGCGCCGCGAACGCGACGATCATCAGGTCGTATTTCGCGCCGTCCTGGATGTCCTTGTAGGTTGCGGCGGTGCCACCGAGATATATCTGCGCGCCGGCCATCGGCGTGCCCTTCAGGGCCTCGTGCGCGGCCTTGGCCATCGGATCGATGTGCGAAATGCCTTCTGGCGTCGCCGGATCGCCCTCATGCGTGACGATCATTCGCGCGGCCTTGCCGTCGGGCGACAGGAACAATTTCAGGCCGCGCTTGAAATCGGGGTTGTTGAACACTTCGGGCGGCAGGTAGAAGGTGTCGTCGTTTTTGGCCGCGTCGAAGGCGCGCCCCAGCGCCGTCGCGTTGTCGATCGCGGCCGCGGTCTGCGCGTAAATGCCCGACAGCGTCGCGTAGTTGGCCAACGTCAGATCGCGATTGGTCTGCTGGCTCTCGATCTGCGGCGGGATCAGCGCTACCAGCTTCGGCTGCAGCGCATCGAGCTTGTCGAGGGAAGCCGTGAGGTTTTCGAACTTCTCCGTGAGCTGATCGATGCCGTCGAGCGCGTCGAACAACGATCTGAACGCGAAGCAGACGGGAATGTCGTAACAGTGCTTCTCCCAATAGAAATAGCTGCGCACGGGCCGGAAGAAGTCGTCGAAATCCGCGATCTTGTCGCGCAGGTCTCGGATCGTGCCCAGCGTGTCGTGAAAGCTTTCGGTCTCCTCGTGGGTGGTGCCGGCGAGCTGTTGCTGCAATACGTACTGCTGCCGCAGAATGTTGATCGTCTTGTTCAGTTCGTTGGCCTGCTTGAGGGCGTCGTTGGCCCGATCCTGTTGGTAGGTCAGGTTTTGCTGCTGCGCCGCGCTGGAATTGCTGACCACGAACGCGAGCGAGCTGTGGTCCAGCGGGGTTCCCAACGGCCTGGTGATGGTCTGCACCTGCGCGACCCCTGGAACGTGGAATACCGCCTTGGCCACCTTGTCCAGGATGAGCATGCTCGCCGGGTTGCGCATGTCGTGATCGGTTTCGACCATCAGCAATTCGGGCTCGAGCCGGGCCCGCGAGAAGTGCTTCTCGGCCGCGGTGTACCCGATGTTGGCCGGTGCGCTGGCGGGCATGTAGGGGCGGGTGTCGTAACTGGTCTTGTACCCGGGCAGCGCGAGCAGACCGACCAGGGCGAGCGCGCACGCCGCCGCGAGAACCGCTCCGGGCCAACGGACTATTGCGGTGCCGATGCGCCGCCACCCCCGTGTTCGTATCGCCCGTTTGGGGTCGAAAATGCCCGCCATTGCACCCAGGGTGAGGATCGCCGGACCCAGGGTGAGCGCGGCGAACAGCGCGACGAGGATGCCCAGTGCGGCCGGGATGCCCAGGCTTTGGAAGTAGGGCAGTCGGGTGAAGCCCAGGCAGGCCACCGCGCCCGCGACGGTGAGCCCGGAACCCAGCACGATGTGCGTCGTGCCGTGATACATCGTGTAGAAGGCTCTTTCGCGGTCCTCACCCGTGCCGCGGGCCTCCTGGTAGCGGCCGACGAAGAAGATCGCGTAATCCGTTCCGGCGGCGATCACCAGCAGCGTGAGCAGATTCGTCGCGTACGTCGAGAGCCCGATCACGCCGGCGTTTCCCAGAAACGCGACAAGGCCTCGGGCGGCAGACATTTCGATGAGCACCGTGGCGAGCACCAGCAGCGTGGTGAGCACCGAGCGGTAGACGAAGAACAGCATCAGCGCGATTACCCCGACGGTGATCCCGGTGACCTTTGCGGTGCCCTTGCTGCCGACGTCGAATTGATCGGAGATCAGCGGCGCCGCACCAGTCACATAGGTCTTGACGCCCGGCGGCGGCTTCATGCGCTCGATGATGTCGCGCAGCGCCCCGACGCCCTCGTTGGCCAGCGCCGAGCCCTGGTTGCCGGCAAGGTTCACCTGGACATAGGCGGCCTTGCCGTCGCTGCTCTGCGATCCCGCCGCCGTCAGGGTGTCGCCCCAGTAATCCTGGACGTGTTGGACGTGTTTGCGGTCCTGCTCGATCCTGCGGACCATCTCGTCGTAGAAGCGGTGGGCCTCGGCGCCCAGCGGCTTGTCGCCTTCCAGCACGATCATCGCCGAGCTGTCGGTGTCGAACTCTCCGAACTTTTCGCCGATGCGCTTGATCGCCTTGAGCGACGGCGCATCTGGCGAGTTCAGCGCGACATTGTGGGTCTTGCCCACCTCTTCCAGCTGAGGGACGGCGATGTTCGTGATGGCCGCCAGTGCAATCCAGAACAGCAGGATCGGCAGCGCGAGGCGGCGGATGGTGCGCGGCACAAAGGGCCGCGACTGCTCATGGTTCGTCATCCAGATTTATCCAGACAGAAGGTGTAGGCGTCGACTTTGTTGACGGTGCGTTGGTCTTTCACTTCGCCGTTGACGGTGATGCGGCAGCCCAGGGTGTCGCCGTTGCCCTGCGCGACGACGTTGCCGATCACCGCGGGCTCGGTCGTGGTGATGGTGAACGACCATGGCAGGGGCGCGTTCTTGACTTGCTGCGGCTGGGCGTTGACGTCGAGGTAGTTGATGGTCGCGGTCGCGCCCGGTGCGCCGAAGACCTCGAGCACCACCTGCTTGGGGTTGAACGGGACGATCTCGTTGGACAGGCCGCTGTTGGCCGACGTGTTGTTGTGCGACCCGAAGATTCCGTGCAGCCGATAGATCCCGAATCCCGCGAGCCCGACCACCAGCACCGCGACCAGCACCATCCAGCCCCGCTTCACCAGAGGCGCGATCGAAAAGCCTTTCACCCGTTAGCCTTTCGAAGATCGGGCGGCACGATCACCCTCAAGCCGAATGCGGCTGCCAACGCCGTGAGCGTGATCGACAGGTATGACAGTACGGTACGGGACCGTACTGTACAAGAGACGCGCGCGTACATTTTCTGCCCTCGAGGGGGCGACTTGCCGTACGGCGTCGCTAGCCGGCGGGCTTGGTCAGGCCAGGGATGAGGAACCCGTCGACAAACGCCTGCACGGTGCGACGCGTGGGCGGGCGACCCGGAATGATCGACCGGAAGATGAGGTAGCCGGGCAGCAAGTCCCAGAGTTCGTCGGTGATCACATCTTCGGCGATCTCACCCCGGTCGACTGCCTGAT
>DASTKA010000684.1:0-2137 GCA_035716165.1 Mycobacterium sp.
CACGGCTTCCTCCAGGGCCTCGTACACGACGCGCAAGCGCAGCAAGTACTCCGAATAGCCCGCCGCGCCGATCCGGCCGGCGAGCAGTTCGGACATGAATGGGCTCTGCTCGGCGGCGTCGTGTTCGGCCGCCGAGCCCTCCTTCATCGCGACCGAGAGACGGCGGCTGGTTGGGACGGCGATCGAGCGCATGACCCGCCCAGATTACATTGGTGATCACGGCGGGGCGGTTACGCAGCGGATGCAGCGATGGCCGAAACCCGGGCTGTGCCGGCGGAGGGAAAATTCTTGAGCGCGCGGGAAATCAGAGCCGGGCAGGTTTGACGAGCTCGAGCTAGCCCGTGGCGCTGAGGATCTTTATCGCGAACACAAGCGAGTCGCCGGGCTGAATCCCCGCGCTGGGCTGGCCTTCGGGGTAGCCGTCCGCGGGGACCATCGCGACTCCGACCGTGGATCCCACCTTTTGCCCCGCGATGGCCTTCTGGAAGCCCGGCACGACTCCGGTTAGCGGGAAGTCGACCGGGGCGCCGCGCTGGTAGCTGCTGTCGAACACAGACCCGTCACGTCCGTTGACACCCATGTAGCAGACGGAGACCTTCGCGGTGCTCGACACCACCGGCCCGTCCCCGGCGTGCAGCGTATGGACCTGGGTCTGGCTCACGCTGAACGGGGCGGTCACGTTCACCAGCGGAGCGGTCGTGTCCGTGGACCCGGTGATCGCGACGCTTCCCGTCGTCCCGCTCAGTGTCCAGTCCGGCGTTCCACCGTTCTGCGGTGCTGCGGTTGGGCATGAGCCGGCGGCGTTGGCCGTGCCCACGCCGGCGAGCGTCAAAGCGGTTGCCGCGACAGGAGCCGCGAGCGCGACGGAGGCATACATCCAGGGGGATTTCACCGCCGTCACGCTACAGCCAGCCGATCAGTATCAGGAGCCCCGCCTGCCTTTTCTATCTGCGCGCAACCGAGGAGCCTGTGATTTGTGATCGGTAGCGGACCGGTCCGGGTGTACTTGCCGCAACGACGCGACGCGCGGCGGCGCGTGGAAAGGGGAGTCACCATGAAGGCCACTCGGTTCATTGCAGTGCCGCTGGCATGGGGTGGCCTGGTGGTCGCCGGGCTCGGCCTGGCGACGACGGCCCACGCCGGCCCGTCCTATTGGCACTACTGCCCGGGACATTGGGAGTACACCGTTCCGGTTCCGCCCGGAACGGATCTGAGCGTCTGCCACTGGTTCGCCGTCACGGTTGATCGCGGCCCGGCGGGCCCGGTCTACAACTTCGTCGAAGTCGACCCGTCGCAGGTGCCTCCGCCGGCGCCGGGCTTCCCACGGCCGTGAAACGCTTTGTCTGTCAGGTGCAAAGGCTAGGCGCGTCGCAGATGTTTCCAGGGCAATAGATCGTGTGGGCCGCGTTGACCAGGCTTCCGACGTCCAACAACGTCACGCCCTTTGTGTCCAGGCGGGCGTGAAGATCGTCGGCGATCTGCTGCGGCGTCCAACCCCAGGTGAGGTCGTAACACACGTCGTGCGCCTCAGCGATGAGCGCCTCTTCCGTCTTCGGCGGCCACGTGAGGCCGACGGCGCGCAGTTGCGCCAGGTATGCGTCATCTTGGGGGGTGGCGGCCGCAACGCCGGTGCTGCTCAAAAGTGCAGCGGCAACCGTCATGGGTATAGCGATTCTTGCCAGCCTTCGAGGTGAGGGCATTCGATTCCCTTCCAAAACTTCGTGGCATGATGGAGGCCGCCAAAACTGTGCCGCTGCAAAGCAAGACAGACAGCAGAATAGCCAAAGTTCGCACCAGGGGCTCGCCGAAAGTCTCAGCTGCACCGCCGGTCTAATCAGCGATTGCCGCCAGTTCGTATGCGACGGCATCGAAGGCGCGCAATGTGTCCGACATATGCGGCTCATGGGAGTGCAGCTGAGTGGACAACTTAGCGGCGACCACCTCCGCCGCGCGGTTGACGTAGATCATCTGACCGCACATGCCCTGGCACAAAACTACATTGGCGCCCGGGTAGGGAAACCACATCTGGTTGCGGTACATCCCGCCGGGCATTTCGTTGTCGTCGGGGCTGGCGGCGAACGCCTGACGCGAGTCGGGTCCTCCGTCGAAAGTGTCGGCGACCCACGCCGCCGGCAGC
>DASTKA010000685.1:0-4088 GCA_035716165.1 Mycobacterium sp.
CGTCGTCGGGTCCCGCGGCGTCGATCTCGGCGATGGGTTCCTCGGTATGTGGTGAGATGACCTGCACGACGCCGGCCTGTGGCCGCGCCCGATCGCTTCCCGCGATTTGCAGCCCGAGGTTGTGGTCCATCCGTGCCTCCAAGGGGCCAATATCAACTACTTGCTATTGATGGGGTCGAGGATATACCGTCGGCCGTGACGGAGCTCTCAGGGATCGTGAAACCGGTGCGTAGGCGGTCGTTTCGCGCAGGCAGCACTGCAGTCGACGGCCGGCGCCGAAGGTTTTGTAGAGATTGGACTGCTTAAGGAGCGATCATGGCTCGATTTCCCAAGCCGCCGGAGGGCAGCTGGACGGAGCATTACCCCGAATTGGGCACCGACCCGGTGTCATACCAGGACTCCATCAGCCCCGAGATCTATGAGCTGGAACGCAAGGCCATCTTCAAACGGGCCTGGCTCAATGTCGGTCGCGTTGAACAGCTTCCGCGAAAGGGCAGCTACCTCACCCGGGAGCTGAAGGTCGTCAATACGTCAATCATTCTGGTGCGCAACGCATCCGGCGATATCAAGGCCTACCACAACGTGTGCCGCCACCGCGGCAACAAGCTGGTGTGGAACGACATGCCGCAGGAAGAAACGCGCGGCGTGTGCCGGCAGTTCACCTGTAAATACCACGCCTGGCGCTATGACCTGGACGGCAACCTGACGTTTGTGCAGCAGGAGGAGGAGTTCTTCGACCTCGACAAGAGTCGCTACGGCTTGGTGCCGGTGCACTGCGACGTGTGGGAAGGCTTCATCTTCGTCAACTTCGCCAAGAAGCCCGAGCAGTCGTTGCGAGAGTTCCTGGGGCCCATGATCACCGGGCTGGAGGGCTTCCCGTTCGACAAGATGACGTCCCGCTGGTACTACCGCTCGGAAGTCAAGGCGAACTGGAAGCTCTACATGGACGCGTTCCAGGAGTTCTATCACGCCCCGGTGTTACACGCGAACCAGTCGCCGACCGCGTATTCAAAAGCGGCCGCCGAGGCGGGGTTTGAAGCCCCGCACTACCGGCTCGACGGGCCCCACCGGCTGGTCAGCACCTCTGGCGTGCGGGCCTGGGAAATGGCCGACGAGATGCGCAAGCCGATGGAAGACATCTGCCAGAGCGGGCTGTTCGGCCCGTGGGACAAGCCCGATCTGGGGCCGATGCCCGCCGGGCTCAACCCTGCGAAATGCGATCCGTGGGGCCTGGACTCGTTCCAGCTGTTCCCCAACTTCGTGATCCTGTTCTGGGGCCAGGGCTGGTATCTGACCTACCACTACTGGCCGACGTCCTACAACAGCCACCTTTTCGAAGGCACGCTGTACTTCCCGGCGCCGCGCACCCCGCGCGAGCGGGTGGCCCAGGAATTGGCGGCGGTGTCGTTCAAGGAATACGGGTTGCAGGACGCCAACACGCTGGAGGCGACGCAGACGATGCTCGAATCCCAGGTGATCGACGAGTTCTTGCTCTGCGACCAGGAGGTCCTGATTCGTCACCTGCACAAGGAGGCGGCGGCCTGGATCGATGACTATCGCCGGAGTTCCACGGCAGGAGTGTGAACACGATGCCGATGCTGCCCCCCGAGTTCGCCGACCTGGAACGGTTTTGCGACTGGTGTCTGCCCAGCGAGCCGCAACGCTACGCCAAGAGGCTGGCCAGCTCCATGACGGAGATGAAGGCCTTTTACGACGCGATCACCGCGCGGGCCGAAGAGGCTTTGACGTTCTGCGACAAGTTTTCTCTCGACGACCTGCCCGACGACGTCGCGAACCTGATGCACCTTCTTTATTCGATGATCATGGTGTCGTTCCCGGTCGAATGCTGGAAACAGCCGCGCGTCCCCGATTCGGGCGCGTCGACCCTGGACTGCGTGTCCGAGCCCGTTCCATGATCTCCGTGCTGCGCGCGGCGCGATGGGGTGACGTCGTGACAGGCCAGATCCATACGCCGGCCGAGGTGGTGATCGACGGCGAACGCATTGCCGCGGTCAATCCTCAAGAGCCGCTTGCAGATTCGGCGACCGTCATCGATCTGGGGGACGTGACGCTGCTCCCCGGCCTGATGGACATGGAAATCAACCTGCTCATCGGCGGACCCGGCGGTCCGGAGGGCCTGCCGGCGCCCATGCATGGCGTGCAGGACGACCCCGCGTATCGCACGCTGCGTGGCGCGGTCAACGCGCGCACCACGCTGGAGGCCGGGTTCACCACGGTCCGCAATCTCGGACTGATGGTCAAGACCGGGGGATATCTGCTCGATGTCGCGCTGCAGCGCGCCATCGACCAGGGCTGGCACGCCGGGCCGCGCATCTATCCCGCCGGCCATGCGGTGACGCCGTACGGCGGGCATTTGGACCCGACGGTATTCCAGCGGTTGGCTCCCGGGATCATGCCGCTGTCGGTGGCCGAAGGCATCGCCAACGGGGTGCCCGACGTGATCGCCTGCGTGCGCTATCAGATTCGGCACGGCGCCAAGCTGATCAAGGTCTCCGCCTCGGGCGGGGTGATGTCACACAGCACCGCGCCGGGAGCGCAGCAATATTCCGACGCCGAGTTCGCCGCGATCGCCGACGAGGCCCACCGGGCCGGGGTCCGGGTGGCCGCCCACGCCGTCGGGGACAGCGCCATCCAGGCGTGCATTCGCGCCGGGATCGACTGCATCGAACACGGCTTTTTGGCCAGCGACGAGACCATCCAGATGATGGTCGACCACGGCACGTTCCTGGTCTCGACGACGTATCTGACCGACGCCATGGCCATCGACCGCATCGCACCGGAGCTGCGCAAGAAGGCGCTCGAGGTGTTCCCACGCGCAAAGTCGATGCTGCCCAAGGCAATCGACGCCGGCGTGCGAATCGCCTGTGGCACCGATGCGCCGGCCATCCCGCATGGTCACAACGCCAAGGAGCTCGGCGCGCTGGTCGAGCGGGGCATGACCCCCGCGCAAGCGATCCGCGCGGCCACCGTGGTGGCCGCCGAGCTGATCGAGGCGGACGACGAGTTGGGCAGGCTGGCGCCGGGCTATCTGGCCGACATCATCGCCGTGCCCGGAGACCCTTTCGCCGATATCGCCGCCACGCTCGACGTCCGCTTTGTGATGAAGAACGGGCAGATCCACAAAAGCCCCGCGGCATAACGGAGGCGCGAGATGGAACTCACCGACAACATCCTGTGGCTGCTCAAGCAGGCCTTCTATTACTCGCTGACCACCATCAACGAGGCGATGCGGGAACACGGCGTGAGCACCGCCCAGATCGGTGTGTTGCGCCAACTGGCCAACGAACCAGGCTTGTCCGGCGCCGAATTGGCGCGGCGCCTGCTGATCAGCCCGCAAGGCGTCCAACTCGCCCTCACCGCCCTGGAACGTCGCGGCCTGCTGGAAAGAAAGCAAGACCCCCAGCACGCACGCATCCTGCGGGCCTACCTGACCGGCGAGGGGCGCAAGGTTGCCGAAACGGTCGTCAATGACGCGATCGCCGCACACCAGGAGGTGTTCGGTGTGTTGACGGAGCAAGAGCAGCGGACCCTGCGCGAATTGCTGGGCCGCGTCGTCGAAAAGGGCACTGGCCATGAGCTGTTCGACGACCACGTCGACGGCTGACCCAGCCCGGGGCGGCGCGACCTCAGGCATCGCCGCGCGGCACCTGTATCTAGTACTTGAGACTAATCGCAAGTAGTTGATACTGTGGCCGGGATGGGTGAAATTCGCGCGAGTGCGAACGTCGGTTCCGCGGCGGCGACCGAAGCCGGATCCGGCAGTATCGACGTCGCCGCGTTGCCGGACGGCTTTGTGCCACTGCGGATCAAGCGCGTGATCCCCGAAACCCGCGATGCCGTGTCGATCGTTCTCGATATCCCGCCCAGCAGCGTGGAGCAGTTCGGCTATCAAAGCGGACAGTTCTTGACGCTGCTGGTCAGCGTCGACGGCCAGGAGCATCGACGGTGCTACTCGATGTCGTCGTCACCCGTGCTGGGCGAGGATCTGCAGATCACCGTCAAACGGGACCGCGACGGGGTGGTCTCGAACTGGCTCAACGACGCGGCCTCGCCCGGCGATCAGCTGC
>DASTKA010000686.1:0-2969 GCA_035716165.1 Mycobacterium sp.
CTTTCCGAGCCACTACGTTCTCAAGGCATGGTCACTATGCCCGAGCTGGACGGTGTCGAACACAGGTACGTCGATCTGGGAAACGGCGTGACGATTCACGTCGCCGACGCGGGCCCGGCAAACGGGCCGGCGGTGATGCTGGTGCACGGCTTCCCGCAGAACTGGTGGGAATGGCGCGCGCTGATCGGACCGCTGGCCGCCGACGGCTACCGGGTGTTGTGCCCTGATCTCCGCGGCTCGGGCTGGAGCTCGGCGCCACGGTCGAGCTACACCAAGGACGAGATGGCCGACGATCTGGCCGGGGTGCTGGATCGCCTGGGTGTCGCGTCGGTCAGCCTGGTGGCCCACGACTGGGGCGGCCCGGTCGCATTCATCATGATGCTGCGCCATCCGGAGAAGGTGAACGGGTTTTTCGGTGTGAATACCGTTGCGCCGTGGGTAAAGCAGAGTTTGTCGACGCTGCGCAACATCTGGCGCTTCTGGTATCAGATCCCCATCTCGTTGCCGGTCATCGGGCCGCGCGTGATCAGCGATCCCGATTCCCGGTTCGTCCGCATGCTGGGTTCGTGGGTCGGTGGGGGCTTCACGCTGCCCGAGGATGACACCCGCATGTACCTCGAGTGCATGCAGCAGCCCGGCCACGCGGAGGCCGGTTCGCGGTGGTACCGGAGCTTTCAGACCAAAGAAATGCTGCGCTGGATGCGCGGCGAGTACGACGACGCTCGCGTCGACGTTCCCGTCCGTTGGCTCACGGGCACCAAGGATCCAGTGATCACGCCGGACCTGACCGACGGATATGCCGAGCACATAAAGGATTTCGAGGTCGAGCTCGTCGACGGTGTCGGCCACTGGATCGTCGACCAGCGACCCGAGCTGGTTCTAGACCGCGTCCGGGGGTTTCTCAGAACCGTAACATGACCTGCGACAGCGGTTTTGGCCCGCGACGTCAATCGACGCCGATGGTGACCTCTGTCGACTTGATGAACACGGTCGCCTTCTGGCCAACCTTGAGCCCGAGGTCGGTCGCGGCATCCTTGGTGACCGAGGACGTGACTACCTGGTCGCCGCCGTCGAGCTTCACCTTGACCACCGCCATGACCGTGCCGAGTTCGACCTCGGTGATGGTCCCGCTGAGCTGATTACGGGTCGAGAGCCGCATCGCTGGGTCCTCCATATCGTCGAAAGCCATCCCGGCGATGAGCCTAACCCCGAAAAGCGCTCACGCGACGGACTTTTCCCGTCAGTGCCGAGGTCCTAGCAGAGCCACGGAGGCATCCACGGCCGGTTCGACGATCTCGCGGACGGCCCGACCGTCTTCGACCGCAAGGGCGGTGAGTTCACGCAGGCCGCCCAACAGGACCACGGCCAGCGGCGCGGTCAGCGGGGGCAACTCGGCTCGCCGAAATCCCGGGCTCGCGCTGAGGTCGATCAGCAGGCTGGACAACACCTGCAATCCACGGCGCTGCACCGGACGAGCGGCGTCGCCGAGTGACGGCAGTTCCCGAATCAAGCTCAAGGTGAGGGCGGGCCGGGATTCGATGTGGGCGACGTAGGCCTCGACGGCCTGGCGTATCTGGAGGTGCCAGTCGGCTTGGGGATCGACCGCTGTCTCGATGCGTCGGCCGAGTATCTCGATGTCCACACCCAGCAGTTCGAGGAAGCACTCTTGTTTGCCGGCGAAGTGGTCGTAGAACGTGCGCTTGGACGTGCGCGCGTAGCGGACGACGTCGGCGACCGTGCTGGCGTGGTAACCCCGCTCGCCGATTGACGCGGCGAGGCCGTCGAGCAGCCGTTGCCGGAATGGATCGCCGGCGACGGCATCATCGGCCGTCGCTGCCACCGCTGATGTCACGCAGGCGCCCCTTTCGGTGGGTGCGGCACCTTGTCAGGCTTGGTACTTCAGAGTACCGTACTCACAAGAAGCTGCGGTACATCGCCGTACCACCCCCGTGCCGGGGCGGATGTTGGGAGAAGCCATCGTCATGAGCCAGCAAGTCGCCGCGCAGGCGGCCACCGTCAAGTTGCCTCCGGCGGCCCGAATTCCCAAGGTGCTTCAGGGCATTGGGTTCGCGATGTCGCGGCGCTGGATGATTCAACGGCTGGCCCGCCGCCACGGCGACGTGTTCACACTGAACCTGCCGATGTATGGGCGCGTCGTTGCGGTTGGTGATCCCCAGCTGGCCAAGCAGATCTTCACCACCAGCCCGGACGAGCTCGGCAATATCCAGCCCAACCTGGGCAGGCTGTTCGGTACCGGCTCTGTCTTCGCGCTCGAGGGCGACGAACATCGCCGACGGCGCAGGCTGCTCGCGCCGCCGTTCCACGGCAAGAGCATGAAGAAGTACGAGAGCATCATCGAAGAAGAGACGCTGCGGGAAATCGCCGGCTGGCCCGAAGGCGAGCCCTTCGCCACGCTGCCGCCGATGATGCGGATCACGCTCAACGCGATCCTGCGCGCGGTTTTCGGCGCCGAAGGCGACGAACTCGACGAGTTGCGCAAACTCATTCCGCCGTGGGTCACCCTGGGCTCGCGGCTGGCGGCGGTGCCGATGCCCAAACGCGACTACGGCCGCTACAGCCCGTGGGGCCGGCTGGCCGAATGGCGGCGCCGGTACGACCGAGTCATCGACAAGTTGATCGACGACGAGCGGGCCGATTCGAACTTCGCCGAGCGGACCGACGTCCTCGCGATGCTGCTGCGCACCACCTACGAAGACGGTTCGGCCATGTCGCGCAAGGACATCGGTGACGAGCTGCTCACCCTGCTGGCGGCCGGACACGAGACCACCGCGTCCACGCTGGGCTGGGCGTTCGAGCGGATCAGCCGGCACCCCGAGCTGCTGAAGGCGCTCGTCGAGGAGGCCGACAACGGCGGCAGCGAGCTGCGTCAGGCGACGATCCTGGAGGTCCAGCGAGCCAGAACGGTGATCGACCTCGCCGGTCGCCACGTCTACCCCGAGACCTTCCAG
>DASTKA010000687.1:0-3218 GCA_035716165.1 Mycobacterium sp.
CGGGCACGACCTGAGTTCGGTGCAGCGCACCAGCATGCCCGCGATGGTGCCCCCGGACCGGCGACCCAAGGGGCCGAGCGCCCTTGGCATGACAGAACTGTGCGGCAACCACATCGGCGTGGACCCTTATCCGCCACAGCCGCCGGATCGAGCTGAGACCGGAGGGTTCTCGATTGAGGGTCTCAGCCATATCCTCGTCGATCCCGAGACCGGTGTACCGGTCCCGGTCGGGACGAGCGGTGAGATCTGGGTTCGCGGTTACTCATTGATGCAGCGCCTCTACAAGCGTGAGCGCGAGGATGTGTTCACCGCGGACGGGTACTACCGGACCGGTGATTGCGGCGTCGAATACGACGACGGCTGGATCAAATTCACCGGCCGGTTGGGCGATCTGATCAAGACGGGCGGCGGAACCAACGTCACACCGAGCGAAGTAGAACTGGCACTTGCCGATTGCGACGGCGTGCTCGAAGCGTATGTGGTCGGTGCGGAGAGCCCCGAGAACGGAACGGTGGTCGCGGCGGCGGTGGTGCCGCGCGGCGATTCGACGCTCGACGGCGAGTCATTGCGGGTGCAACTGCGGGGCCGACTTTCGGCATACAAGGTGCCGAAGTTCATCTGGGTTACCTCAAAGCAGGATCTTCCGTTCACCGCGACGGGAAAGGTCAAGAAGGTGGAGCTGGCGCAGCAGCTCAGCGGACTGCTGGTGCGCCGGTGAGCGCCAACTGGCTGCAGCCGACCCTTACGGAGAATCCTCATTCTCACATGCGAGAATTGCCTCGACTACGGCACCAAGGGGACGATTCATGAGCGACCGGCACTCCAGCATTGCAGGGACACGGATGCTGATCATCGGGGCATCCTCGGGCATCGGACAGGCATTGGCCGTTGCCGCCCATTCCCGGGGCGCCAATGTGGCGCTCGCCGCGCGGCGGCTGGACCTCCTCGCGAAGCTGGCCGATCAACTGCACGGATCGGCGCACGAGCTCGACGTGTCCGACCCCCGCGGCGTCGAATCCGTCGTCGGTGACGTCGTTGCCAAATTCGGCAAGCTCGATGCGGTCGTGTTCACCAGCGCCGTGGTGCCGTTCGCGCTGATCGAAGATACCGAAGTGGAGACTTGGCTGCATGCGTACGCCGTCAATGCCGTCGGCGCCTCCCACGTACTGCGCGCGGCACTGCCGCATTTGGCCGACGACGCCGTGGTCATCGTCGCGTCGAGCCACGACGTCGGTCGGCCTCGCGCGGGCGTGGCCGCCTACCACGCGAGCAAGGCGGCGCTCGACGAGATCCTGCGGTCCTGGCGAGCCGAGCATCCCGATCTCGCCGTGATCCGGGTCAGTGTCGGCCCCACCTGTGACACCGAGATCCTCCGCGGAGCCGATCGCGACCTGCTGGCGAATTTATACCGGGCCTGGGCACACGAAGGCCAGATTCCGGACGAGATGTCTACGGTCGAAGACGTGGCCAATGCCATGCTTTCCCTCATCGCCATTTCACGCGCCAACCCCACGGTGGTCAGCGAGATCGTCCACCTCGCGCCCCGAATCATCAAGCGCCGGCCGGCTCTGACCGGCAGCTGATCGGAGAGGGAGCACCAGTGGACCCAGGGTTCAACGGAGCAATGGCGGTGGTCACCGGGGGCAGCAAGGGAATGGGGCTGGCGATCGCCGAGGGTCTCGGGGCAGAGGGCGCTTCGGTGGCGATCATGGCTCCCCGGCCGCGTTAGGGCTGAGGCCCGTCCGGCAAGTTGGTTGTAAGGAGCGTCAATGGGATCCCGAACAAAGGCTCCAATTTCACTTCGGTGACCTCGAAACCGTCGCCCTCGACATGCTGGCGAAAATCAGACTTGGCGCCACATCGCGTCGCTGTGTGCTCGGCCGCGCCACAATCTGGGGTTCGCACGACCACGGAGAACAAACCGTCGCCGTGGCGGGCGAGGAAGTCGGCTGCGGTGCCCGCGTCGGTCGGTGCATCGGCCAGGGGTGATATGAGTTCGAACCCGCGATCCCAGTCGAGCCTGATGGCAAGACGTAGCTCCTCGTGGTCGAACGCGTGGAAGCAGAAACCGATGGCGGTGAGGTACTCGGCAGCCTTATCGAGACGTTCGAGTCCGATTGCGAACACCACGTGGTGCAGCCGCGCGGTTAGCTGGGTCATGCCGGTACTCTAAGCCGATTTCGAAAGCTAAATTCTCATTTTTTGGAAATAATAATTCTCGCTCCGGTAGGTTCCCGGTGTGGCGCTGGAACAGTTCGAATTAACCGGACAGGTGGCGATCGTGACGGGCGCGGGGCGCGGCGTCGGCGAAGGGATCGCGAGGGTGCTCGCCGAGGCGGGCGCGACAGTGGTCGGGACGGCACGCACATCTTCCGAAGTCGAGTCGACGATCGAGGACATCAAGGCCGCGGGCGGCAACGGACTTGCCCTGACGGCGGATGCGCTGGTCCGCAAGGACAGCGAGCGCGTTGTGCAAACGACGGTCGACGAATTCGGCCGCATCGACATTCTGGTGAACAACGTGGGCTTCGCGACGTTCGGCCCGTTTCTCAACCTCACCGACGAGAATTTGCGCGACACCTTCGACTACTGCGTCACGTCGGCGTTCATCATGAGCCAGCTCGTCGTCCCGCACATGCTCGCAGTGGGCAAGGGGTCCATCGTCAACATCTCCTCAGGGGCGGGGCGGTTCGGCATTCGGGGACTGTTGCCCTACTGCGTCGCCAAAGGCGGCCTGGAGGCACTCACCAGGGCGATGGCACAGGAACTCGCACCCAAGATCCGGGTGAACGCCATCGCCCTGGGCGCATTCATGACAACGGGGCTGCAATCGAGTTTCGACCTGCTTCCGGGGTCGGAGGAGAAGTTGAAAGAGCGCACTCCGCTGCACCGCATCGGCGATGTCGCGGACCTCGGCCGGCTGACCCTGTATTTGTCGACGCGCGACTGTTACGCCACCAACTCGGTGTTCGTCGTCGACGGGGGCCTGCAGGGACCCAACTCAGAACTGCCCATTCCCGATCTGTAAGAGGTTGCGACGAGGAGCAATGACAATGAAGGCCAAGCCGTTACGGGTAGCGGTCATCTCCACCGGTTGGATCAGCAGCCTGGCGATACGTGCGATCGTCCGGCGTCCGCATCTCGAGCTTGTCGGGGTGTGGGTGCACAACGCGGAGAAGGTCGGGCGCGACGCCGGTGAGATCGTCGGCATCGGTCCG
>DASTKA010000688.1:0-2095 GCA_035716165.1 Mycobacterium sp.
GTTCCCAGCTTGTCCGAGTCGTAGTACTCCAGGTTCAGCGTGTGGTCCCCGAAGACCGCCTTGGAAACCGTTCCGGGTGGCGCGTTCTCGTCGGTCAGCGGGAAGGTGAAGGTATCGCCGTCCCAATGGGTCAGCGCGACCGTCCGATTTTTCGGGCCCATCGCCAGGAGCAGCGCGCCGTCGTGTTCGGTGACGACGGCCGGTCCCCAGTAGTCGCTGGCGTAGGTGCCGGTGTAGTCGCTGAGCGGTCGGGCCGGGGCCGGATTGGCCGGGGCCTGTTTGCCGACCAGCGAGCCCACCGGGTTGTTCAACCAGCCGATCGCCTTCTTGTACAAGGGCCCCCAGTCCTCGCGGATCTGCCCGTACAGCACGAGGTCCATGAATTCGGCGGTCAGCGTTTCCGGGATGCCGTAGGGCGCGGCGTTGGTCAGCGCGATGATGCCCAAGTCCTCAGAGGGCAACACCACGAAGTTGGTTGCCGCGCCCAAATCGAAAGCGCCGGAATGGCTGTACTCGGTTCGCCCCGAGGAATCGACCGAGGAGTTGAAGCCGAATCCGTAGAATCCGGTGCGCGCCTGCGGTGTTTTTGCGGGCGCAGACACCATCTGTGGGCTGGTGGCGGGCAGCAGGGCTTCCGGCGAGGCGATCCGCCGGCCGTCGTAAGTTCCGTTGCCCAGCAACATCAATAGCCAGCGAGCCATGTCGTTGACCGATGAGCTCACACCGCCCGCGGGCGACTGGGGATCGGGGTCACGCTGGAAACGGGCCTGCCACTTGTCGTCAATCTTGATGTGGTTGACCGCGTGGTTGGGCCGGGCGATGAAGTCGGCGAACCGCGAACTGGTCGACGTCATTCCCAGCGGGCGGTAGAGCGCCTCGTCGGACAGGTCCTCCCATGATCTGCCCGCCGCGGCCGCCACCGCCTCGGCTCCGGCGGTGATCCCATAGTTGGTGTAGGCGTAGCTGATTCGGAACGGATCCAGCGGCAGGTACTTGAGCCGCTCCAACGTCTGCCGGCGGTCGTAGCCCAGGTCTTCGAGCTTGTCACCGGCGTGGTCCGGCAGCCCGGAGCGATGCGAATACACATCGCCGACGGTCACATGGCTGGTGACGTAGGGATCGCTCAAGGTGAACCACGGCAGCTTGGACGCGACGGGCGTGTCCCATGCGACGACGTTGTCGCTGACCTCGTGCGCGATCACCGTCGCACCGACCGATTTGGACACCGACGCCAACTGGAAGACGGTATCGGCGTCCACCTTGTTTTCCTGACCCTGCCCCTTGCTGACGTCCCTGATACCGAATCCTTTGGCGTACAACACTTTACCGCCGTGGACGACGGCCACGGCCATCCCCGGGATGCCGGTGCTTTTCATCAGGTCGCCGACCAGCCCGTCGACCTTGGCGACGGCGGCGTCGATGCGGCCGGCGGGGATCGCCACGCCCGAGACCTGGTTGGGCGGGACTTCGGACAGCGTGGATGGCGGCCCGGCCGTCGGCTGGGCGGAGCCGCACCCCGTCGACCCGAGCAGCACCGCGGTGATGGCGGCCGCGGCCGCACGCTTGGTCATCCGCGAACCCTAACGCGGCGACGATGCGCGACGCGTGAGTCTAGAGCCGCCACCAGGGATTGGATTTCTGCGGTGCCGCGGGGTCGATGCGTTGACCGGGCAGCGGCACCGCCACGGTCACCCGCTCGGGCTCGGCGGCCGCGAGTAGGCGCTCAACCGGCTCCGCCCACGGGTGGGGGGCCAATCGGAAAGTGCCCCAATGGATTGGCACCAGCAGTCCCCCATCCGTGACGTCCAGGTGCGCCCGCACCGCCTCCTCGGGGTTCATGTGAACGTCGGGCCAGGCCGTGTTGTAGGCCCCGATGGGCAACAGGGTCACATCGAACGGTCCGTGATCGGCGCCGATCTGGGCGAAGCTCTTGGTGTAGCCCGTGTCGCCGCCGAAGTACGCCCGATGAGCGGGGCCGACGAACGCCCATGATGCCCACAGCGTCGTATTGCGGTCCAGAAAGCGTCCCGAGAAGTGCCGCGCCGGTACGCAAACCACCGTGAGCTCGTCGACCTTGGCGCTCTGATGCCAGTCG
>DASTKA010000689.1:0-18192 GCA_035716165.1 Mycobacterium sp.
CAGGTAGATGAAAGGCTCTGCGTGGTAAGCCTTTTCGTAGGCTTCCCGCAACTGGGACAGCGGCGCGCGGGTGCGCGCGGTGCAGGTGGCCAGGATGCCGCGCGACGTCGGGATGAGCACCGGGGTGAACGACACCGTGACGTCGCGGCCGGTGACGGCACCCAGGCCCTGGGCGATCTCGGGGGTGTGCCGGTGCGCACCGGCGATGTTGTAGGCCCGCGCCGAGCCGATGACCTCGGCGCCCAGCAGGTCGGTCTTGGCGGCGCGGCCGGCCCCGGAGGTGCCGCTGACGGCGACCACGGTGACGGCGGGCTCGATGAGGTCCTCGGCCACCGCGGGCAGCAATGCCAGCAGCGCCGCGGTCGGGTAGCAGCCCGGAACCGCGATGCGGCGCGCGCCGCGCAGGCGCTCGCGCGCGCCGGGCAACTCCGGCAATCCGTAGGGCCAGCTGCCTGCGTGCGGCGATCCGTAGAACCGCTCCCACGCGTCGGCGTCGGTGAGGCGGAAGTCGGCGCCGCAGTCGATGATCAGCGTGTCGGGGCCGAGCTGTTCGGCCAGCGCGGCCGAATGACCATGCGGCAACGCCAGGAACACCACGTCGTGGCCGGCGAGCACGTCGAGCTCGGTCGGCTCGACCACGCGCTGGGCCAGCGGCGTCAGGTGCGGGTGGTGCTCACCGAGGGTGCTGCCGGCGCTGGCGGCCGCGGTCACCGCGCCGATCGTGAGGCGCCCGTGCGCGTAGGCCGGGTGCCCGAGCAGCAGGCGTAAGATTTCACCGCCCGCGTAGCCGGTGGCACCGGCAATCGCCACCTTCATCCCGTCGGCCATTCCGCCGATTCTGCATGGTTATGCAGTGGTTTGCAAATCCATTCCACTAGGCGCGCAGCTCCGCACCGACCGCCTCGGCGGCGCGGCGGACCGCGGCGTCGCGAGCCGCGGTGGCGTCGTCCTCGGTGAGCGTTCGGTCGGGGGCGCGGAAGCGCAGCGCGAAGGTCAGCGATTTGCGGTCCTCGCCGATCTGCGGGCCGGTGAACACGTCGAACAGCTGCAGGTCTTCCAGCAGCTCCCCAGCACCTTCGCGGACGGCGTCGGCCACCGCCTGGGCCGGCACCCGCGCGGGCACCACCAGGCTCAGGTCCTGGAAGACGGCCGGGAACGGCGACACCCGGGGCGCGGGCAGCGTCAGCGGGATGGGAATCGCGTCGAGGTTGAGCTCGAGGGCGCAGGTGCCCTTGGGCAGCCCGGAGCGCTCGATCACCGCGGGATGCAGCTGGCCCGCATGACCCACCGGGGTGTCCCCGACGAGCACCTCGGCGCACCGCCCCGGGTGCCACGGCAGGTACTGCGCAGCCCGCAGCCGCACGTCGATTCCGCTGGCGCGGGCGATGACGCGCACCGCCTCGAACGCGTCGGCGGCTTCGGCCCGCCGGCCGGGCCCCCAGGGTCCCCGCTGTTCACGCAGGCCGGTCAGCACCGCGGCGACGTGCTGGGGCTGCCGCGGCAACGACGCGTCGAGGTCGGCGATCTCGGCCTCGGTGGGCCGGCGCTCGACGGGGATGAGCTCAACCCCGCGGGTGTCCGCCGTCGGCCGGACCACCTGCGCCACGGCGTACAGCGAGACGTCGACCAGGCCGCGAGAGACGTTGCGCTGCAAGGCTTCCAGCAAGGCGGGCAGCAGCGTGGTGGCCAGGTGCGGACGGTCGGCCTCCAGCGGGTTGAGCACCTTGGTGGTCGCGCGCCGCGGATCGTCGGCCGGCAGCCCCCACAGGTCGAACACGCCCGCGGGCAAGAACGGCGTCGGCAGGATCTCCACATATCCGGAGAGGGCCAGCGACTTGCCGATGGCGCGGCGGCGCTTTTGCACGGCGGACAGACCGCGCCCGGCCGGGGCCGACGGCAACACCGACGGTATGACCTCCAGCCCCTCGAGCCGCAACACCTCCTCGACGAGGTCGGCGGGTTGCAGCAGGTCGGGGCGCCAGCTGGGCGGCGTCACCGTCAACGTGCCGCCCCGATCCGCCACGTCTGCGCCGATCTGGGCGAGCCGCTTGGCGGTGGTGCCCGGCGGATAGTCCACCCCGGCGAGGCGATCGGGCAGGTCGGGGGCGATGTCGATCGGCGGAAGCGACCATTCGTCGCGCGGGGGGTCGCCGCGCCAATCGGTCAGGCCGTCGGAAGCCACGCCGCCGGCGATGTCGGCGAGCAGGGCGGCGCAGCGGTCCAGCGCGGCCACCGAGATGGCCGGATCGACTCCCCGCTCGTAGCGGCGGGCGGCTTCGCTGGGTAGGTGCAGCCGGCGCTGGGTGCGCGAAACCGCGGCCGGGTCCCAAACCGCGGCCTCGAGGAGCACGTCGGTCGAGTCGGCGCGCACCTCGGTGCTCGCCGCGCCCATCACGCCGCCGATCGCCGCGGTCGCCGTCTCGTCGACGATGAGGACATCGGCCGGCTCGAGTTTGCGCTCGATGTCGTCGAGGGTCACCACGGTCTCGCCGGGCCGGGCGAATCGCACGCCGAGGCTTCCGGTGATCCGGTTGCGGTCGTGGGCGTGCATGGGGTGACCGAGCTCGAGCATCACGTAATTCGTCACGTCGACGGCCGGGGAGGTCGGGCGGATGCCGGACAACAGCAGCCGGCGCTGCAGCCACCACGGCGACACGGCGGCTGGGTCGATGTCGGTGACCGGGCGCAACGCGAAGCGCCGCACGCCGGTGCCGGGCTGCACGCTCAGCGGCCAGGCCTCGCCGTTGACGGGCAGCGGTTTGACCACCTCGCTGCCGGCGGGGTCGACGAAGTTCAGGTCGTAGGCGCAGGCGATCTCGCGGGCAAGGCCCCGCAACGACATGCAGTAACCGCGATCGGGTGTGATCGCCAGGTGGAAGACCACATCGTCGAGACCCAGCACCGCGGCACCGTCGGCTCCGGGGTCGGCGGTGCCCGGCGGCAGCACCAGGATCCCGGAATGGTCGGCGCCCAAGCCGAGTTCGGCCGCCGAGCAGATCATTCCGTCGGAGTTGCGGCCGTAGGTCTTGCGGGCGGTGATGGTGAAGTCGCCGGGCAGCGTGGTGCCGGGCAGCGCCGCGACGATGAGGTCTCCAACGGCGAAGTTTGTTGCGCCGCAGACGATTTCGCGATCACCGTCTTCGCCGACGTCGACGCGGCAGAACCGGATCGGCTTCTTGAAATCGGTGAGTTCTTCGATGCCGGTGACCCGTCCCACGGTCAGTGGGCCGGTGACCGGGCCGAGAGTGGCCACCTCTTCGACCTCGTGACCGATGCGCACCAGCGTCTGCTCGAGCTCTTCGGGGTCGACGTCCCAGTCCGGAGCGCCGCGCGCCACGACCTCCCGCAGCCAGCTATACGGAACGCGCATCAGGCACCGACCCCGAACGGCAGCGAGAACCGGATGTCGCCCTCGACCATGTCGCGCATGTCCGGAATCCCGTTGCGGAACTGCAGGGTTCGTTCCAGTCCCATCCCGAAGGCGAATCCGGAGTAGACAGCCGGGTCAATTCCGGCGGCGCGCAACACGTTTGGATGCACCATCCCGCAGCCGCCCCACTCCACCCAGCCGGGGCCGCCCTTCTTGCCGACGAACCAGACGTCGACCTCGGCGGACGGTTCGGTGAACGGAAAGAAATGCGGCCGGATCCTGGTGCGCGCCTCGGGGCCGAACTCGGCGCGCGCGAACGCATCGAGCGTTCCCCGCAGATGCGCCATGGTCAGGCCGCGGTCCACCGCCAGGCCCTCGACCTGGTGGAACACCGGCGTGTGCGTGGCATCGAGTTCGTCGGTGCGGAACGTGCGGCCGATCGAGATGATGTAGACGGGCAACTCGCGGGCCAGCAGGGTGCGCACCTGCACCGGCGAGGTGTGGGTGCGTAACAGCTGCCGGGAATCCTCGGGCGCGATGTAGAAGGTGTCCTGTTCGCTGCGCGCGGGGTGGTCGGCGGGGAAGTTGAGCGCATCGAAGTTGAACTGCTCGGTCTCGACCTCGGGGCCCTCCGCCAGTTCCCAGCCCATGGCGATGAAGGTGTCCGCGATGTGTTCGGCCAGGATCGTGATCGGGTGCCGCGCGCCGGCCGGCTGGCGGGTCGAGGGCAGCGTGACGTCGATGCTTTCGGCGACGAGCACGGCGGCGTCGCGCTCGGCGCGCAGGACCGCGAGCCGTTCGTCGTAACTGTGCTGGGCTTCGGTGCGGGCGGCGTTGACCCGCTTACCCGCATCGGCACGCTCGTCCTTGGCGACCCCGCCCAGCGCCTGGCGCGCCAGCGCCAGCGGCGAGCGGTCCCCGAGGTGCTCGGTCTTGGCGCGCGCCAGCGTGTCGAGATCGCCGGCCCGCGCGAACGCCTCCCGGGCGGCGCCGACCGCTTGGGCCAAGGCTTGCGGCGACAGGTCGACGGGTTGATCACCCACGCGGCGACACTCTCCTTGCTGACGAGGCTGTTCGGGCTGCCCGCATCGATGTGCATCCGCGGGGCACGGGTCGAGTGCTGATCATAGTGATTCGGCGCGCGGCATCCGGCGGGCGCTGGGCAGTTGCGGCCAGCGGCCGAAGCACGGCGGCGGTCGGTGAGTGATTCAGCCGGCGACGGCCGGCTGTGGACCGGCCAGCGCATCGTCACCGTCGAGCGGCATGGCCGCAAGACCCCGACCACCGGCGAACTTCGCCGCCTGGTAGGCGACGAAGGCGCCCACGACACCGAACACCGGCGTCGCCGCCATGGTTCCCCAGTGGTGGGCCAGAATCAGGAAGCCGAATCCCGAGGACAGCGCCAGCATCAGGTACCGCGCCGGCGTCCAGTGGATCGGCTGGCGGAACCGGGCGGAGACGAGCACACCCAGGATCACGGCGACCGTGTGGCCGGCGTCGGTGAAGTCGCCGCCGACGATCGCCGAAGCGATGCCCGCCGACACCCACCAACCGACCCAGGCGGCCCGCCAGCGCGAGGGAATCACCGCCGTCATCGCGCCCAGCGCCGCCAGCGCGCCGTAGCTCATGCCGACGTCGCTGGCCCGGGTGATCGACAGCGGCAGCCAGCCGAATTCCACCGACGCCGCCAGCGCGGCCGCCACCAGCAGCGTCGCACCGATGTGGCCGACGATGAAGGCCACCACCAGCCGAATGGTGCGTAGATGCAGCTCGGCCAGCGCCAGCAGGCAGGTCAGGAAGGGTAGCCAGAAGTAGAGCGGACCGGCATCGACCACCAGCGCGCTGCCCAGCAGGGTGCCCAGGTGGCCGTGGGCCAGGTTGTGCACGTTGGTGCTGGCGCGCTGAACGATGAGGTCATGCGCCTCCGGGCCGAGGGCCAGCATGGCGCAACTGATGGCAAGCAGCAGCGCCGCATACCCCAGAGTGAATTGAACCCGGGCGAGCCGGGACAGGATGCCCCCTAACATTGGCACCCATTATGGCGAAGGTTCTGTCTCGGTTGCGTCATCAGAGCCTGACAACTCCTTAAGAGTCTTGAGGCGATATATCGCCAAATCGTCGGGAATGCCGGACGGCTTCGGTCCGAAAACCGGCTTCCTCGTGCGTTTGGCCTCGACGCCCAACGCGTCCAACTCGCTTTGCGGTATGAGATCCAACGTTGAACTCGACACCATGATTCCACCCTTGGTGGCTCTTTCCATAACTCGTGCGGCGATGTTCACATCGACACCGAGCCAGTCCGCGGCCAGCCGCTGCGGTCGTCCGGTGTGGATACCGACCCGCATTCGGGGGGTGTGACCGGCCACCTCGACCGATTTCACCGCCCGTTTGGCGGCCAGCACGGCCCGCACGGCCACGGTCGGATCGCCGAAGACCGCCATCAGGCCGTCGCCCATTCGTTTGACGATGTGTCCGCCCGCGTCGAGCAGCGGTGGCTCGACGGCCCGCGCCACCTGCCGGAGCAGCGTGAGTGCCGCGTCGTCGCCGACCTGCAGGGACCACGTCGAGAATCCGACCAGGTCGGTGAAGACCAGGGTCACCTCCGGATTGGCCGGCCGGCGCGAGACCCCCTCGGTCAGCGCCTGCCACACCTGCAGCACCCCGAGACCGACCTCACGCGACACCGCGTTGCGGTCCCCCAGCAGCCGGTCGGCCGCACGCGCCGCGGCCCGCGGACCGCCGTCGCCCGCGGTGGACAGCGGGTCGCCGAACTCGGGGTCGCCGGGCAGCAGTTTGCGCGCGCGGCGGATGAACGCAACCGCCCCGGGGCTGCGGTTGCGGTTGTGCAGCCAGTCAGTCGCGCCTTGCACCGACAGTGGAGAGCGCTGCGCGGCGGATTGCGCCTGGATTTCTTCGGGCTGACCCGGGTCCAGATCGCGACGCGCGAGTTCCACCTGGTCAGGTTATTTGCTTTTCTCGGAAGCAGGCAATGACGGCCCTGCCCATGTGTCGCATCTCGCACCAAACCGCCTGATCACGGTGGTACCACACCGATGTGGAAGCTCGATAACACCCGGGCGGACACATCCCCAAATCGTAGACAACGCCCGTTGTCAAAGTTATCGTGAGCGCAATCGGAGCAGGAGGCCGCGATGACTGGCACTACGCATGCGGGCGGGACCGAATCAGCCGACCCGCTCGGCCCAGAATCCCTGACCTGGAAGTATTTTGGCGACCTGCGCACCGGAATGATGGGCGTGTGGATCGGGGCGATCCAGAACATGTATCCCGAACTCGGCGCGGCCGTCGAGGAACATTCGATCGTGCTCCGGGAGCCGCTGCAGCGGGTCGCCCGGTCGGTCTACCCGATCATGGGTGTCGTCTATGACGGCGACCGGGCGTCGCAGACCGGCCAGCAGATCACCAGCTACCACCACACCATCAAGGGAACCGACGCCGCAGGACGGCGCTATCACGCGCTCAACCCGGACACCTTCTACTGGGCGCACGCCACGTTCTTCATGCTGATCGTCAAGGTGGCCGAGTACTTCTGCGGCGGCTTGACAGAAGCCGAGAAGCGGCAGCTCTTCGCCGAGCACGTGCAGTGGTACCGGATGTACGGGATGAGCATGCGGCCGGTGCCCCGAACGTGGGAAGAATTCCAGGAGTATTGGGAACGCACCGGGCGCGACACCCTGGAAATCAACCGGGCGACGCTCGACATCTTCGAAATGCGCATCCCGAAGCCGAAATTCGTGCCGGTGCCCACACCGATCTGGGACCAGATCTTCAAGCCGCTGGTCGCCGGTCAGCGCTGGATCGCGACGGGACTGTTCGAGCCCGCGGTTCGCGAGAAGGCCGGGATGCACTGGACCCCGGGCGACGAGGTGTTGCTGCGCCTGTTCGGCAAGATCGTCGAGCTGGCTTTCCTAGCGGTGCCCGACGAAATCCGGCTGCACCCGCGCGCGCTTGCCGCCTACCGCCGCGCCGATGGACGGCTGCCCAGCGACGCCCCGCTGGTCGAGGCGCCGCCGTTCATGGCGCCGCCGCGCGACCGCCGCGGGCTGCCGATGCATTACTTTCCCCCGTCGGCCAAGTCACCGTTGGACCCCGCGCTGCAACCCGCCCGGGCTCTGATGGAACGCGCCGGCTCCCTGGTGCACACGACGCTGTCGTTGGCCGGCCTGCGCGCCGGGCTGGGCAGGCCGAAACGGCCCGTCAAGGCCGCGTAGGCAGGGTCAGCGCCCCCGCGCTCTGATACAGACAGATGGCCGCGGCGGACGCCACGTTCAGGCTCTCCGCGCCGCCGGCCATCGGGATGCGCACCCGGTGGTCGGCCGCCGCCGCGATTTCGCTTGCCAGGCCGTGTGATTCGGGCCCGAACAGCCACGCCGTCGGCGTGCCGAGCAGCCCGGCGGCCTCGTCGAGACGCTTCTCACCGTCGACGGTGGTGGCCAGCACCTGCAGGCCCGCGGCCCGCACCGCATCGACGGCGGCGAGGATGTCGGGTGCGACGACGACCGGGACGGAGAAGATGCTGCCGGCCGACGCGCGCAGGCACTTGCCGTTGTACGGGTCGACGCTGTGGCCGCCGAGGATCACGCCGGCCGCGCCCATCGCGTCGGCCAGGCGAATGAGGGTGCCCGCGTTGCCCGGCTCGCTGATTTCGACGGCGACCGCGACCAGCGCGGGGCTCCCGGCCAGCACGTCCCGCAGGTTGGTCGCCGGCGTTTCGCACACGGCGACCAGTCCCGCTGGAGTGACGGTGTCAGACAGCGCCTTCGCGGCGCGCTCGGTGACCGGGTGTACCGGGCAGCGCGCGGAATCCAGAGCCGCCAGCAGCGCCGCATGACGCTGCTGGGCGGCCTCGGTGACGAAGACGTCGCGAACCAAGCCGCGGCGAGCGGCGGCCTCGACCAGGTTGGGGCCTTCGGCGAGGAATCGGCCCGCCCTCCGACGGCCGACGTGGCGATGCAACTTGACCGCCGCGGCGACCCTGGCCGAACGTTCGGTCAGCACCTGCCGTCGCTTGTTAGGCCGCTTCTCCCGAATCGGAGGGAGCGTTGACGTCCTCGGGCAGTGCCGCCCGGGCGATGTCGACCAGCGCGGTGAACGCGGCCGGGTCGGCGATCGCGATGTCGGACAGGTTCTTGCGGTCCACTTCCACACCGGCGGCCTTGAGGCCCTGGATCAGCCGGTTGTAGGTGATGTCGTTGGCGCGCGCCGCCGCGTTGATCCGCGAGATCCACAGTTTGCGGAACTCGCCCTTGCGCGCGCGGCGGTCGCGGTAGGCGTAGTTCAGCGAATGAAGTTGCTGCTCTTTGGCCTTGCGGTAGAGCCGGGATCGCTGGCCGCGATAGCCCTTCGAGGCCTTCAGGATGCTGCGCCTCTTCTTGTGGGCGTTGACCGCCCGCTTCACGCGTGCCATTGGATGTTCCTACTCTCGTTCACAATTAGTTGGTGGGGTCGCCGTGCCAGCTCGCAACGCGGGTCTGGCCGGCGCGGTGGTCAGCCGTTCAGCAGGCTGTTGACACGCTTGGTGTCGTTGGCGGACACGGTGATTCGGCCGTCGAGGCGCCGGGTCCGTTTGGTCGGTTTGTGTTCGAGCAGATGCCGGCGATTGGCCTGCTGGCGAACGATTTTGCCGGTGCCGGTGCGCCGGAACCGCTTTGCGGCCCCGCTGTGGGTCTTGGCTTTGGGCATGTTTCCTCTGTTCTATGAAGTGTCCGAGAGCCCGGTGAAGCACTCGGGCTCGCGGGGGTCTCGCGTTAGGTCAGTTCGACGAAGGTTCGGCTTCCGCGGCCGCATCGGAATCCGATGCCGCGCCGCCGCCGGGTCCTTCCGGATGCCGCGCCTTGGCGCGAGTCTTCGCGCCGCGATGCGGTGCCAGCACCATCGTCATGTTGCGGCCGTCCTGCTTGGCGGACGTTTCGACGAAGCCGTATTCGGCGACGTCCGCACCCAGGCGCTGGAGCAACCGGTAGCCCAGCTCGGGCCGCGACTGCTCACGTCCGCGGAACATGATGGTGACCTTGACCTTCGATCCCGCCTCGAGGAAGCGGATGACGTGGCCCTTTTTGGTCTCGTAGTCGTGATCGTCGATCTTCGGTCGCAGCTTCTGTTCTTTGACGACGGTCTGCTGCTGGTTCCGGCGGGATTCGCGCGCCTTTTGCGCCGCCTCATATTTGAACTTGCCGTAGTCCATGATCTTGCAGACCGGTGGTCTGGCGTTCGGTGCAACTTCGACAAGGTCGAGATCGGCGTCCGCGGCGACGCGCAGTGCGTCTTCGATGCGCACGATGCCTACCTGCTCTCCCCCTGGGCCGATCAATCGGACTTCAGGTACGCGAATGCGCTCGTTGACGCGGGTCTCAGTGCTGATGGGGCCTCCCTTGTTGGGCTTCTCTATGTCGTGCAGCGACAGCCGGTCGGTCCGGGAAGCAGCGGCGGAGACACCACACCACTAGCAAAAAAGCCCTGCACAAGCAGGGCCCAATGCCGACCGATCACGGCTGGAAAACTGCTCGAGCCGCCCGCGCTACTCGCGGAACAGGCATCCGTGATGCCTGTGACCGGACCGCTACGCCTGGGAGATCCGCAACGGGATTTCATCGGCTCGCGGTGGGAGTGGGACTCCACTTAACTGTTCCTGGCATTCGCCGGGATGGTCGCAGCCGCCAGTTTAGCAGCCTTGAGGTGGCTTTTAGCACGAGAACCGGACGGCCCTGCTGCAACAACCGTTAGCCGGGCCTGAAAAACATGTCCAAACTCGCGTGCCCCACTCTAGGCGCTTTGACAAGCTTTTCACGGATTCAGCGCATATCCTCGCGGTCTGTGACACTCGCATCTCCTAATTCGAGGCCTGGTTCGGGTCCTCGTTCGGGGCCGCGTCTGGGGCCTCACGGCCGGTCGAATTCGCGGTATCGCTGGGTGCCGGCGGCGGCCGGCTGGACCGTGGGCGTCATCGCCACCGTGTCACTGCTGGGCAGCGTGTCCCCGCTGATCAGGTACCTGATCAAGGTCCCGCGCGAGTTCATCAACGACTACCTGTTCAACTTCCCGGACACCAGCATCGCGTGGTCGTTCATCCTGGCGTTGCTGGCCGCGGCCCTGACCGCCCGCAAGCGCATCGCCTGGCTGCTGTTGCTGGCCAACATGATTCTGGCCGCGGCGCTGAACGTCGCCGACATCGCCGCGGGCGACAACACCGCCGCCGAGACCTTCGGCGAAAACCTCGGATTCGCCGTACACATCGTGGCGATCGTCTTGCTGGTATTGGCCTACCGGGAGTTCTGGGCCAAGGTCCGCAAGGGCGCACTGGTCAAAGCGGCCGCGGTGCTGGTCGCCGGCGACGTGGTGGGGATCCTGCTGTCCTGGGGGCTCGTCGAGATGTTCCCGGGAACGCTCGCCCGCCAGGACCGCCTGCCGTACGTGGCCAACCGGGTGGTCGGCTTCGCGCTGGCGGATCCGGACCTGTTCACCGGCCGCCCGCACGTGTTCCTCAACGCGATCTTCGGGTTGTTCGGCGCGCTGGCGCTGATCTTGGCGACGATCGTGCTCTTCCAATCCCAGCGCGCGGAGAACGCGCTCACCGGTGAGGACGAGTCGGCCATCCGCGGCCTGCTGGAGCTGTACGGCAAGAACGACTCGCTGGGCTACTTCGCCACCCGCCGCGACAAGTCGGTGGTCTTCGCGCAAAGCGGACGCGCCGCGGTCACGTACCGGGTGGAAATCGGCGTCTGCCTGGCCAGCGGTGACCCGATCGGCGATCCCAGGGCGTGGCCCCAGGCCATCGACGCCTGGCTGGGCCTGTGCCAGACCTACGGGTGGGCTCCGGGGGTGATGGGGGCCAGCTCCCAGGGAGCGCGGGCATATCGCGAAGGCGGCCTGAACGCGCTCGAGCTCGGTGACGAAGCCATTTTGCGGACCTCCGATTTCAAGTTGTCCGGCCCCGATATGCGTGGCGTCCGCCAGGCCGTGACCCGCGCCCGCCGGGCGGGTCTGACCGTGCGGGTCCGGCGACACCGCGACATCGGCTCCGAGGAGATGGCCGAGACGATCGTCCGTGCCGACGCCTGGCGGGACACCCAGACCGAGCGCGGCTTCTCCATGGCGCTGGGCCGACTCGGCGACCCCGCCGACGGGGACTGCCTCCTGGTCGAGGCGCTGGACCGCGACGGCAGCGTCGTGGCGATGCTGTCGCTGGTTCCCTGGGGGGCCACCGGCGTTTCCCTGGACCTGATGCGGCGTTCGCCGCAGTCCCCCAACGGCACCATCGAGCTGATGGTCAGCGACCTGGCGCTCAACGGCGAAACCCTTGGAATCACGCGTATCTCGCTGAACTTCGCGATGTTCCGCTCGGCGTTCGAACAGGGCGCCCAGCTCGGCGCCGGTCCCGTCGCCCGGCTGTGGCGGGGGCTGTTGCTGTTCTTCTCCCGGTGGTGGCAGCTGGAGACGCTGTACCGCTCCAACATGAAATACCAACCCGACTGGGTTCCTCGCTACGCCTGCTACGAGGACGCCCGACTGATTCCGCGGGTCGGCGTCGCTTCGGCCCTCGCCGAGGGGTTTCTGGTGTTGCCGTTCGGCCGGCGCAAGACGCACACCGGCCACTACCCCGCTGTTCCACCACGATTGGCGGAATCCGGGCTGCTGCACCACGACGGCAGCGCCCCGGACGTCAGCGAGCTGAAGGAAAGGCGGCAGTCCGCCGACGAGGAGGAGTCCAGGTCTCGCCTGCCCGAGCAGGTTCGAGTGCGCCTGGCCAAGCTGAAGATCCTGCAACGCAACGGTGTTGACGCTTATCCGGTGGGGACCCCGCCCACCCACACCATCGCGCGCGCCCTGGACGCCGACGACCAGGAAAGCGTGACCGTGGCGGGCCGGATCCTGCGCATCCGCGACTTCGGCGGAGTGCTGTTCGCCGATATGCGCGACTGGTCGGGGAAAATGCAGGTGCTGCTCGACAATTCGCAGCTGCAGCGGGGGCGGACCGCCGATTTCACCGCGGCCATCGACCTGGGCGACCTGGTCGAGGTGTCGGGGCACATGGGCTTTTCCAAGAAGGGAACCCGCTCATTGATCGTCGACGACTGGCGGATGACCGGTAAGTGCCTGCGGCCGTTGCCGAACAAGTGGAAGGGCCTGACCGACCCGGAGGCGCGCGTGCGGACCCGCTACGTCGACCTCGCCGTCAATCCCGAGTCGCGGGAGTTGATCAAGGCGCGCAGCGAGGTGTTGCGCTCGGTCAGGCAGACGCTGTTCGCCAAGGACTTCATCGAGGTCGAGACCCCGATCCTGCAGCAGATCCACGGCGGAGCCACCGCCCGGCCCTTCGTCACGCACATCAACACCTACGACCTGAACCTGTTCCTGCGCATCGCCCCGGAGCTCTACCTGAAGCGGTTGTGCGTCGGCGGCGTGGAGCGCGTCTTCGAATTGGGCCGCGCCTTCCGCAACGAGGGCGTCGACTTCAGCCACAACCCGGAGTTCACGCTGCTGGAGGCCTACCAGGCCCACGCCGACTACAAGGTGTGGATCGACGGATGCCGTGAGCTCATCCAGAACGCCGCCGAGGCCGCGCACGGCGAGCAGATCGTCATGCGGCATGGGGCCGACGGCCGGCTGGGACCCGTCGACATCTCCGGGATGTGGGCGGTCAAGACCGTCCACGACGCCGTGTCCGAGGCGCTCGGCGAGCACATCGACCCCACCACGTCGCTATCCGTGCTGCGCAAGCTGTCCGATGCCGCCCACATCCCGTATCGGGCGCACTGGGATGCCGGTGCGGTGGTGCTGGAACTCTACGAGCACCTGGTCGAGGACCGGACCGAGGCGCCGACGTTCTATATCGACTTCCCGACATCGGTGTCGCCGCTGACGCGACCGCACCGCACCGAACCGGGCGTCGCCGAGCGGTGGGACCTGGTGGCCTGGGGGGTCGAGTTGGCCACCGCCTACAGCGAGCTCACCGATCCGGTCGAGCAGCGCCGCCGCCTGCAGGAGCAGTCGCTGTTAGCTGCCGGGGGGGATCCCGAGGCGATGGAGCTCGACGAAGACTTCCTGCAGGCCATGGAGTACGCGATGCCGCCCACCGGCGGGCTGGGAATGGGGATCGATCGGCTCGTCATGCTCATAACCGGCCGCAGTATCCGTGAGACATTGCCATTTCCGCTGGCCAAGCCCCATTAGCGGCGGCCGCGGCCGTCCGCGGAGCCCAGGGCGAACATTGGGTGAACATGTTCCAGGCCGGTTAAATTTAGCTCACAATGAGTCACGTGACAGCTCCGACGGACAGCGCTCCCGCGCAGTTCTTGGCCAGTAGCCACACCTCGCTGATGCATGGCTGGGTGCCCGCGACGATCCAGGTGCTCTCCGCGGTTGTGCTGATCTTGGCGGTCGGCTGGCGCTCGCGCCGCTGGCGCACGGTGTGGATGCCGCTGGCCGCGCTGGGCGGCGGGGTCGCGGCCTACCTGACGCACTGGTACATCGTCGACCGCGGGCTCTCCGACGACCCCGCCCCGGCGGCGCTGTGGCTGTGGATCACGCTGACGGGGACGGCGGCGGCGGTGCTGGTCCTGGGCTGGCGCACGGCGCGGCGCTGGCGGCGGTGCGCCGCCGTGCTGGCCGTTCCCCTGTGCCTGCTCAGCGCGGCGCTGATGCTCAACCTGTGGGTCGGCTACTTCCCCACCGTGCAGTCGGCGTGGAGCCAGCTGACGTCGGGTCCGCTGCCCGATCAGACCGATCAGGCCACGGTTACCGCGATGGCCGCCAAGGGAACCCGGCCATCGCACGGCACCGTCGTGCCGGTGGCGATTCCCTCGGATGGATCGCACTTCAAACACCGCGGTGAGCTCGTCTACCTGCCGCCGGAATGGTTCGCCACCACCCCGCCTCCGCCGCTGCCGACCGTGATGATGATCGGCGGGCAGTTCAACACGCCGGCGGACTGGACCCGCGCGGGCAACGCGATCAAGACGATCGACGACTTCGCGGCCACACACGACGGCAAAGCGCCGGTGCTGGTGTTCGTGGATTCCGGCGGCGCGTTCAACAACGACACCGAATGCGTCAACGGGGTTCGGGGCAATGCCGCCGATCACCTGACCAAAGACGTTGTGCCGTTCATGGTTTCGGCCTTCGGGGTCAGCCCCCACCGGTCCAACTGGGGCGTCGCCGGCTGGTCCATGGGCGGAACCTGCGCTGTGGATCTGACCGTCATGCACCCCGACCTGTTCAGCGCCTTCGTCGACGTCGCCGGTGATTTCTTCCCGAACGCCGGCACCAAGACCCAAACGATCGCCAGGCTGTTCGGTGGAAATGCCGACGCCTGGGCGGCTTTCGATCCGACCACGGTGATCAACAGGCATGGGCCGTACCGCGACGTGGCCGGCTGGTTCGCGATCTCGTCCGACGGCCCGCCGGCGCCGCGCCGTGACCTCCAGCTGTCCGACAGCGGCGCCATCCGTCTCGCCGCGCGCGAGGCCGCCGCCAATCCCGGCAATCAGACCGCGGCCGCCTATTCGCTCTGTGCGCTCGGCCGCTCCCGCGGAATCGACTGCGCCGTGGTGCCGCAGCCTGGCAAGCACGACTGGCCGTTCGCGGATCGCGTGTTCGCGGCCTCGCTGCCCTGGCTGGCCGGGGAGTTGGGCACGCCGGGAATTCGGCGGACGTCGTTGCCCAGCGCATCGGCGCCCGGCGCCGGCACCACGGTGGTCGTGCCGGCCGAGCATTCCAACACCGCCAGGCGATAGCGGCGATGCCGGCATCGGCTAGGCCCGGCCTGATCGCCGTCGCCATGCAGATGGCGTTGACGCCGGTGTACTGGGAACAGATGGTGCGCTACTTCGAGCGTTCGCCGCAGTAGCCTGGAGACACCATGCCCGACGAACCCGCGAACCTCGATCCCGGCTACGACGACGCCGGAGTGCCGACCTTCGACTTCGTCCGCGAGAAGATCGAGAACCGTTACGCGACCGCAGACGGCGCCGCGGAGCTCGATGCCGAATCGCCGGAGGGCCGGTCGGTTGAGAAGGACTACGAGGAGCGGGAGCGCGCCGCGGCCGAACGCTTGGCGGAGATCCGCAAGTCGATGCGTCCCGAGCAGTGACGACGGCGCACGCTGGCTGAACCGTGCGGAAATTCACTGTCGATGAGCGGCGAAAGCGCTTGTCGCGCCGGCATTTCCTCGCGGCGGCCGAGCCAGTCCCGATCACCACCGTTACCGCGGGGCTGATCGGGCTACACGCCACCGATCCCGCCACTCCCTACCTGTCGATGTGGGCTCGATCCGCGAAGGTTGTCGTCGCCGACCTGGAGCGGGATATCTACGAAAAGCGCGTGGCGGTCAAGCATCTGGCGATGCGACGAACGCTGTGGCTGGTGAATGCCAACGACCTGCCGATGGTGCAGTCGGCCGCCAGCGACCGAGTCGCCGACAACGAGAGCCGTCGCCTCGTGGCCGACGTCGAGAAGGCGGGGGTGACCGGCGATGGCGAAGGCTGGCTGCGACGGGCCTGCGCCGCCGTTTTGCGCCACCTGACCGAGCAGGGTCCGGCCACCAGCACCGAGCTGCGCGCCCGCCTGCCCGAACTCGCGGGGACTTACAACCCGGCGCCGGGAAAGCGTTGGGGTGCTGAGGTTCCGCTGGCCCCGCGGGTGCTCACCGTGCTGTCGGCCCGGGGCGAGATTGTGCGCGGTCCCAATGACGGAGCATGGACGACGTCACGCCCCCGCTGGGCCACCGCGTCGGGTTGGCTCACGACGCCGCGCGCGCCAATGCCGGCTCGCGAGGCCGAGGCCGAACTGACGCGCAGATGGCTGCGCGCCTTTGGGCCCGCCACCGTCGACGACGTCAAATGGTGGTGCGGCACGACGCTCACGGCCGCCCGAAGGGCCCTGGCCGATATCGGCGCGGTCGAGGTGGACCTGCACGGCACCCGCGGCTACGCGCTGCCGGACGATCTCGAGGCCGAACCGGATGTGCCGCCCTGGTGCGCATTGCTGCCAGGGCTCGATGCCACCACGATGGGCTGGTTCGAACGGGATTGGTACCTCGGCGCGCATCGCGGGCAGGTTTTCGACAGGACCGGCAACGCCGGTCCCACCGCCTGGTGGAACGGACGCGTCGTGGGCGGCTGGTGCCAGGACGCAAGCGCGCGAGTGCAATTGCAGCTGCTCGAAGACCCCGGCCGGGACGGCCGACGCGCGCTGGAAAGGCGGGCCGACGAGCTCACGTCGTGGCTGGACGGCGTGCGGATAAGTCCGCGCTTTCCGTCGCCGTTGTCCAAGGCGGGTTTGGCTGCGGGCCGCGAAACGTAAACCGCCACAACGCTTTCCGGCGTGTCGTGTACGTAGGTTATGTGTCGCGGCGAGAATCAGGCGGTGACTTTGCGACGGCGGCTCGACCGCCGCGGAGCACCGGATGTCGCCGGGTTACGGCCGATCACCTCCGCGAGGAACTTGCCGGTGTAGCTCTCCGGCACCGCTGCGACGTCCTCCGGTGTGCCTTCAGCGACAACGGTTCCGCCCTCGGCGCCGCCTTCCGGCCCCATATCCACGATCCAGTCCGAGGTCTTGATCACGTCCAGGTTGTGTTCGATGACGATGACCGTATTGCCTTTGTCGACAAGGCCGTTGATGACCTTCAGCAGCTTGCGGATGTCGTCGAAATGCAGGCCCGTGGTGGGCTCGTCGAGGATGTAGACGGTGCGTCCCGTCGAGCGCTTCTGCAGTTCCGCGGCCAGCTTGACGCGCTGCGCCTCGCCGCCGGACAGCGTCGGCGCGGGCTGGCCCAGCCGCACGTAACCCAACCCGACGTCGACCAGGGTGCGCAGATAGCGGTGGATGCCGGTGATCGGCTCGAAGAACTCGGCCGCTTCTTCGATCGACATGTCCAGGACTTCGGAGATCGTCTTGCCCTTGTAGTGCACCTCCAGCGTTTCCCGGTTGTAGCGGGCGCCGTGGCACACCTCGCACGGCACGTACACGTCGGGCAGGAAGTTCATCTCGATCTTGATGGTGCCGTCGCCGGTGCACGCTTCGCAGCGGCCGCCCTTGACGTTGAACGAGAACCGGCCCGGTTGATAGCCGCGCACTTTCGCCTCGGTGGTGGCGGCGAACAGGGTGCGGATCTTGTCGAACACCCCGGTGTAGGTGGCCGGGTTGGACCGTGGCGTGCGGCCGATCGGTGACTGGTCCACTCGCACCAGCTTGTCCAGGTGGTCCAGCCCGGTGACCCGGGTATGACGGCCGGGCACCTGCCGGGCGCCGTTGAGCCGATTGGCCAGCACGGCGGCCAGGATGTCGTTGACCAACGTCGATTTCCCGGAGCCCGACACGCCGGTCACCGAGGTGAGCACGCCGAGCGGGAACGAGACGTCGATGCCGCGCAGGTTGTGCTCGCGGGCGCCCACGACGGTCAGCTGACGCTTGCGGTCTACCGCGCGCCGCTTCGCCGGCATCTCGATGCGTTCCTTGCCCGACAGGTAGGCGCCGGTGATCGAATCCTCGTTCGCCAGCAGCTCGCTGTAGGTGCCGCTGTGCACGATCTCGCCGCCGTGTTCGCCGGCGCGCGGACCGATGTCGACGATCCAGTCGGCGTGCGCGATGGTGTCCTCGTCATGCTCGACGACGATGAGCGTGTTGCCCAAACCCCTTAGCCGAGTGAGGGTTTCGATGAGACGACGGTTGTCGCGCTGATGCAGCCCGATGGACGGCTCGTCGAGCACATAGAGCACACCAACCAGGCCGGACCCGATCTGGGTGGCCAGCCGAATGCGTTGCGCCTCACCGCCGGACAGCGTGGCCGCGGCGCGCGACAG
>DASTKA010000690.1:0-7120 GCA_035716165.1 Mycobacterium sp.
CGGTGCGCTGTCGCGGACCCTGGCCTCGGCCCAGGTCTCGCCCGCGGAGCTCAGCGCGGTATTGCTGGTCGGCGGGTCCTCCCGGATCCCGCTGGTGGCCCGGATGGTCTCCGCCGAGCTGGGACGCCCCACGGTAGTCGACACGCACCCCAAGTACGCCGTGGCTCTCGGCGCCGCCACGCTGGCCGATGAGGCGGCCACGACCTCCGGCAGTGCGGCGGACACCGCGGCCGGCACCCAGGCGCCCAGCGCGGCGAATGGTCTGGCCGGGGTGATCCCGGCGCAGCGCCGCACGCTGCGCGAACCGCCGATCACCCCGACGGGTGGCCCGCTCGACGCCCCCGGTACGGCTCCCGTCATGACGCCCGCGCTGGCGGTTAGGCCCAGCGGGCCGCCGGGTGGCATCACGCTGCCGAATAACGGGCACGGTGGATCGGAGGCGCGGCTGGCTCAGCCGCCCCCGCGCGATCCGCCGGAAAGTACCGGCCCCGCCGACATTGCAGCCGCCACCTCATCAGGCTCCTCGGCAGCACATGCCACCGGTCTCGGCCGTCGGGGGTGGCTGCTCGTCGGGGCGGGAGTATTGACGGCAATCTTGGTGATTGTGATCGCAGTCGGCTTCGGCTACGACTGGGGGTCACCGCCACCCAACGCATCACCAGCGCCGGCTGCGCCCGCCCCCGCACCGACCGTCGGGCCAGAGGTCGCGATACCCGCTCTCGGTACCCCCATCAAGGTCGGCAAGACACCCGGTTTCGTTGCCGTCTCCCCGAATGGTCGGCACGCCTATGTCGCCAACCGGGACGCTCAGCTCGTCACCGTAGTCGACACGGCAATCAACCAGGTCACTGCGACAATACCGATTCCGGCAGGCCCGCCCCAGTTCCTGGCGTTCGCGCCCGATGGCCGCAAGCTTTACGTCACCATTTACAACGACCAGCGGACGATCCATACCATCGACGTGATCGACACCGCGTCGAATACTGTCGTCGCTACGATCCCGCAGCTTGCGCGCCCATTCCTGCCGGCGATCACTCCCGACGGAAAACGACTCTTCGTCCCGAACCACGACATCGCGTCGGTGTCAGTGATCGACACCGACACCGACAAGGTCATCGCGCAGGTCAAGGTCGCACCCAATCCGCATTGGGTGGCATTCTCCCCGGACGGCAGCCGCGCCTACACCGCCAACCACGAGTCCAATGTAGTCTCGGTGATCGATGTCCCCAGCCTCACGGTGGTCGGGACCGTTCCGGTCGGGACCAGCCCGCACAGCATCGCGGTGCATCCCACCCTGCCGGTGGCCGCGAACGTCAACTATGACGCCGGCACTGTGTCGGTGATCGACACTTCCACCGATCAAGTCACTGCGACCATCCGGGTCGGCGACAATCCGCAGGACATCGTCTGGGCGCCGGATGGCCGGTTCGCCTATGTTGTCAACGAGGGCAGCAACAGCGTGTCGGTGATCGATGCCCGCACCAACCAGGTCACCGCGACCATTCCCACCGGCACCGGCCCGACCAGCGTCGCGGTCCTGCCCAACGGCCAGCAGGCCTATGTGAGCAACCTCGATGGCGAGACGCTGACCGTCCTGGAACTCACCGGCTGATCACCGCGATCAACCTGGCGAGCAGCGGGCGCGCCGCGCACCACGCCGGTCGAACGGCCGGGACGGTCCAGACGATCAGCAACGCGAGCGCCAACAGCACGTAGGAGTCGCCCAGCAGGTGCTCGCCGGGGCTCCAGGCGAGCTCGCGGCCGCCTCCCTTCGGGAAGAAGTTGTGCGCTCCGATGAAAAACACCGACGTGGTGAGCACGGTGGCGACGAGCCAACCCGCCGAACGCCTCTGCACCGATTCGACCACCATCGCCAGCAGCGCCGGCACGATCCACACCCAGTGGTGCGACCAGGAAGTCGGCGACAACAGCACCCCGGCCGTAGCGGTCACCACCATCGCCAATACTGCGTTGCAGCTGCGCAATGCCCACCAGGTGCCGGCTACCGCTGCTGCCAGCACCACGGCCGCGACCAGTAGCCACAACCCCGACTCGACCAGCGGCGGCAGGCCCAGCCGGGCCAATGCCGCCTTGACCGTCTGGTTGGTCGCGTACGGCGAGCCGGAGATGCCGGCCGCGCCGGCGAAACCGCCGAACCAGTAGCGCAGCGACTCCCTGGGCAGCACCGCGAAGCCGGCCGCAGTGGCCAGCGCCGCGGAGACGATCGTGACCACGCTGGCCCGGATATCCCTGCGGACGAGGAAGTACAGCAGAAACACCGCGGGAGTCAGCTTGATCGCCGCCGCGATGCCGGTCAGCGCGCCACGCGGCCAGCGCGGCTTGTCGACCAGGCAGTCGGCCGCCACGAGCGCCATCAGGATCAGGTTGATCTGCCCGAATCCGATGGTCTCGCGGACCGGTTCGAGCCACAGCGCCAGCGGCAGTGCCAACCCACTGACCAGCAGCGCGTCCTGCCGGTTGCCGGTCGGAAGCAGCCGCCGAGTGGACAGGTAGATCGTCACGCCGAGCGCGGCGACCGCCAGACTGAAGTTCACCACGCGCGCGGCGCTCCACGGGATCAGGGCGATCGGGCTGAGCGCGACGGCGGCGAACGGCGGGTAGATGAACGGCAGCCTCGCCCCGTCGTGGGTTGCCGGCAGCGTGCCGTACAGGTCGCCGCCATTGAGCCACTGCCGCACGCCCAGCCGGTATACGTCAAGGTCGAGGAACCCGTGGAAGCTGTGGTAGATCGTCGCGATCCCGGCAGACGCCAGCAACGCTACGGCAAGCCACCACCGGCCGCGGCGCTGCGGCGGCGCGCCCGTCGGTGCCCCGACGATGGCGCAGGCGGCCGAGTCCGGGTGCGCAGGAACATCGGTCGGCGAAGACAAAGTCCTGACTTCTCCCGGTAGGTGGCGCGCTCGGCCGGTGCAGCCGCGACGATACCGGCGTCTGCCTTCGCCATGTCGCGGGTGATGGGTCAGTGGGTTGCCAGCGGGGCCGATGGTCGCCGACGTCGCTGTGCCTGCACGCCACTTGAAGTGTGGCCCAGGGTGACAAGGGTCTACCGTTGTGACCAACGATCTGAAGGAGAGAGGCCAATGCTTGTAGACGAGGCCCGCAGGATCGCCGCTGCGGTCGAGGAACGTCTCAACGCCAGCGGCTGCCAGGGAGCCAAGGCGACGGTCAAGAAAGACGAAGTGAGTCCCAAGTCGGTTCCGGCCGGCGCCGGGCGGCCCACGTTCGTCAGCTACTTCATCCAGATAAATGACGACACCAGGACCGCTGACCTGACTTTGGGTCAAGCGGCCGGATTGATCGACGATATCGAGCCGGGTTGGAACGCGGATCAGCTCTTCGAAGCAATCCGCGCCATGGATGTGCCGGTCGACGAGAATCGTTCCGTTGAATGATGGATGCGCACCGGTGATCCGCTCCATCACTGCTGTGACAGTCTCGCTTGCCGTGCTTGCGACGGCAGCATGTTCGACCCCACAAGTCGCCGCGCCACCAGCGGTCGGCCCGCTTGTGCATCCGCTTCCAGACCCGGTCCAGTCAGGCCTGGGGCTGACGTTACAAGAGTTGGTGACGATCCCGCCGTCGAAACCTAACCCGCCGCCGACGCCAGGTGACAACCTTGACCGTTGGGCCCGGATCAATTATCTGGGTGAGGTCCCAGATGGCTCAGGTCGACTGTTCGTGCCCGACCTCAACGGCAAGATGTATTTTATCAAGGACGGCAAGCCGCAAACCTACCTGGACCTCGGCGCCGAGTTCGCCGCGAATTTCTTGAACACCAAGAGTCTGTCGAGCGGGTTTGTGTCGGCCGCGTTCGACCCTGAATATGGCAAGAACGGCATTTTCTACACCGTCCACACCGAGGAGGGTCCCGCCCTCAATCCGAAGGTCCCGCAAACCAATGTTCCCGATTTGCGCTACCCGCAGAATACGCCTGCGCATGGTGTGTTGACCGAATGGAAGGCAGCTGATCCTTCGGCCGATACTTTTCGAGGGACGCGGCGAGAAGTGCTCCGGATCGGATTCTTCGATACCATACATGGAATCCAGCAAATCGGCTTCAATCCCACCGCGCGGGCTGGGGACAAAGACTACGGGCTGCTTTATATCGCGGTCGGCGACGGGGGCGTGGTCGGTGAGGAAAGCCCGGGCATGGTGACCACCGTTCCCCAAGATCTGCGGGTCCCACAGGGTAAAGTTCTTCGAATCGACCCGCGGGGCACTAACGGCGCCAACGGACAGTACGGAATTCCGGCGAGCAACCCCTTTGTGGGCAAGCCGGGAGCCGCGCTGCGGGAGATCTACGCCTCCGGTCTGCGCGATCCTGTCCGGTTCAGCTGGGACGCTGGCGAGGGTCACCGGATGTTCCTCTCGAACATCGGCGAGCAGCAGATCGAATCAGTCTATGAGGTTCGTCCCGGAGACAACTTCGGGTGGAGCCAACGGGAGGGCCCATTGGTATTCAAGGCCGGCGACCCATCCTGTGGAGTCTTTCCGCTGCCTGCCGACGACAGCAAGTACGGCTACAGCTACCCCGTGGTCGCCTTCGCGCACAACCCGCCGCCGGGCCAGCCGCCGTGTCGAACCAGCGGGCACGCGATAGTCGGCGGTTTCGTGTACTGGGGCAGTAGCGTCCCGGAGCTGCGCGGCAAGTATGTGTTCGCCGATTTCGTACCGGGTCGCATCTTTTATGCTGACACTAAGGAGATGCATTCGGGTGCTGGGTTAGCCAAAACCTATGAGCTCGCCGTTTTCACCGACACCGGCCAGCCGATCACCATGCAGCAGCTGGCAGGCAGCTCGCGGGTCGATTTACGGTTCGGCGCCGACAGCCATGGAGAGCTTTACGTACTCTCCAAGGCAAACGGCAAGGTTTGGAAGGTTACCGGCATGCGCCGGACGTCGGCGCCGCCACGATAGCCGTGACCGCCGGTAGGCTCGGCGATGGCGGCAGCAACTGCAGCTTCGCCCATCCCAAGCGCAGGGCTATCCGGAGCGGGCTCTAGTCTGATACCACCAGGAATCTCAAGGACGCTATGCTCACCGACCATACGACGCTCACCCAGTTCCTGATCGAGGATCGGCGCCGCTATCCGGGCGCGAGCGGGGAGCTGAACTCGCTCATCCTCGACGTGGCTCTCGCGTGCAAGGCGATCGCCAAACGGGTGGCCTACGGTGCGCTCGGCAGCGTGCTCGAGACCGGGGCGACGTCGACCGTTGCGAGTGACACGCCGCAGGAAATCGACTTGGTGGCCAACGACCTGTTCCTGCGCGCCAATGAATGGGGCGGCCTGGTCTCCGGGATGGCGTCGAAGGAGTTGGCGGCACCGCATCCCATCCCGGACCGCTACCCGCGCGGTAAATACCTGCTGGCGTTCGACCCGCTCGACGGTTCGTCCAACATAGACGTCAACCTCTCGGTCGGCAGCATCTTCTCGATCCTGCGGGCCCCTAATCCCGGCGCGCACGCCACCGCGGAAGATTTCCTGCAGCCCGGGTCGCAGCAGGTCTGCGCCGGATACGCGATCTACGGCCCTTCGACGATGATCGTCTTGACGGTCGGTACGGGGGTGCACGGCTTCACGCTCGAGCCGCAGCTCGGCGAGTTCGTCCTGACGCATCCGGCGATCCAGGTCCCGGCCGGCGCACGCGAGTTCGCGATCAACGCATCGAACAGCCGGTTCTGGGAACCGGCGGTGACGCGCTACGTCGACGAGTGCCTCGCCGGGAGTACGGGCCCTCGCGCCAAGGATTTCACCATGCGCTGGGTCGCATCGCTCGTTGCGGAGACACACCGCATCCTCACCCGCGGCGGCGTATTCCTCTACCCGCGCGACTCGAAAGACCCGGCCAAGCCGGGTCGGCTGCGCTTGCTCTATGAGGTCAATCCGGTGGCCTTCATCATCGAGCAGGCGGGTGGCCTCGCGAGCACCGGACGTGGGCGAGTCCTCGATATCGCGCCGGAAGAGCTGCATCAGCGCACCGCATTCATCTTCGGTGCGCGTGAGGAGGTCGAGCGCATCGAGCAGTACCACCGCGACCATAACGTGGTCAATGACGAGGCACCGCTCTACGGCACGCGCGGTCTGTTTCGCACCAACGGTTGAGCCAAAGGGGAAAGGCTATGTCAGCCAGGCATCCGATCATCGCCATCACCGGCTCCTCGGGCGCCGGAACGACATTGGTGATGCGCACCTTCGAGCAGATTTTCCGGCGGGAGCACGTGAATGCGACCCTCATCGAGGGCGACAGCTTCCATCGATACGACCGCACCGAGATGAAGGCCCAGATGGCCGAGGCGTCCGAACGCGGTGACCATCCGCTCAGCCACTTCGGTCCGGAGGCGAACCTGTTCGAGGAGCTCGAGGAGCTGTTCCGGCAGTACGGCGAGAACGGTCGGGGACAGGTGCGCAAGTACCTGCACGACGACGAGGAGGCGGAACCATACGGCCTGAAGCCAGGTGAGTTCACGCCCTGGGAAGACCTGCCTGGCGACACGGATCTGCTGTTCTACGAAGGGCTACACGGAGCGGTGGTGACCGACAAGGTTGATGTCGCCCAGCACGTAGACCTGATGATCGGAGTCGTTCCGGTGATCAACCTGGAGTGGATCCAGAAGCTGCAGCGTGACAAGGCGACGCGGGGCTATTCCACCGGGGCGGTGACCGACACGATTTTGCGCCGCATGCCCGACTATGTGAACTACATCTGCCCGCAGTTCTCACGCACGCACGTCAACTTCCAGCGTGTACCGATTGTTGACACGTCCAATCCGTTCATCGCCCGGACCATTCCGACGCTGGACGAATCGATGCTCGTCATCCGCTTCGCCGACCCGCGGGGTATCGATTTCTCATATCTCGTCTCGATGCTGCACGACTCGTTCATGTCACGGGCGAACACCATCGTCTGCCCCGGCGGCAAGATGGATCTCGCGATGCAGCTTATCTTCACGCCGATGGTCTGGCGGATCATGGAGCGGCGCAAGCAGGCGCTCGGGCATTAGAGTTCCGGTAGCTGCGGTATCCGGATAGCCAGCCGGCGTTGCTCAGGAGGCCGCCTCCAGGTCGGTTTCGATCTCCTCGAGAATGCCGCGTCGCCG